>NZ_JANZYQ010000014.1:0-195311 GCF_059335935.1 Thermobaculum sp. T2p | reverse complement strand
GGTGGAGGTGCATCCCAATCCAGAGGGAGCGATGAGCGATAATGCCCAGCAGGTGACGTTTGAGGAGTTTGAGCAGCTGATGACTGGTGTCAGAAGGGTGGCTGCAGCTATCGGTAGGTCCGCTGCTGAGCCTATGAGGGTATAGAACTAGGTAACTTTACCTAGTTCTATACTCTTCTTAGTTTTTTCTGTGTAGCTCCGGTCGCTCTTTTCTCTTAGAATTCTTTGCAGACCTTCGTAGGTCAATCCATGCTTGATAGCTATCTCTGATGCGAAAGAAGTACTAGTTGGTTCTCCTGGCTTTATCTTGAAAGTGGACTCTACTCTGCCATTTTTATGAGAGGTTTCTGCTACTAGGTTTCTGATTTTTGACTCAGATTGCATGTTAAGTTCATTGACCGACAGTGCAAGATCATGTAGATGGGTTATGAGTACACCTCTGGCCCGCATTAGCTGCAAACCTTTGACGAAATCCTTAGCTATAACCAGAGCTTCCCTTTCTGATGTGCTGGTAAGAGGTTCGTTCAATAAGACGAGAGAGTTCTCCGTGGATTCCTCGAACAGCTCTATGAGCCTTCGTATCTCGTCATCTAGCCTGCCTTCTCCGATTGTGGAGGTTTCTGCGCCAGGAAAATGAGTCAGTATGTTGTCAACTGGACTTATCTTAGCTTCCTTCGCTGGCACGAATAATCCACTTTGGAATAGAACTTGGGCCTGCCCGATAGCGCGACAAAAAGTTGTTTTCCCACCTCTGTTTGGACCTGTTACGATCAGTAATGGATACTCTGCGTCTACAAGTACATCATTTGCTACTACTGATCTACCGAAGTCTGAGTCACCTATCTGATTCCTGGCATCCATCTGAATAGCCAGCGATAAATTGATGAGAGATTCCGTGTAAAAGCACTTTTGTCCCATCGGTAAAATTCTAGGTATACAGAAATTTAGTCCTCTTTGCTCCAAGTGTTTTACTAGTCTTACGGCTCCCAGGTAAAACGCTATATCGTTTTCTAGAGCTACTATTGGAGCTGAGCTAACTCTTTTGAAAGTGTCAAGAACCTTTGAGAGGGGTTTTACAGCATTCTCTAATAGTGTTTGAAGCTCCTGGTAAAGCTTGCCATCTCTTGGCAAGCCTCCAGAAGTTGATCTGTGAAGTTGACCTATTCCGAATCTTTGGTCTTCACTCCCAGTAGTGAGCAGTCTATCAAGCAGAGTCTTCTTGCCCTTGAACACATAGTTGTTGAAGCTGATGATGGCTGCAGATTCAGGCTGCAGATCGGGTCCAAGATTGATACCTATGGTTACGCTATTTGTCTCACTTAATGCTTCGTGTAGATTAGGGAGCTCTTTTCGTAGGTGTTCTATTATTGGGTCATTATGAGCTCGAGCTACGTCTTCTCTAAGCGATGTCAAACCTTTCGATTTAATATCGGATGCATTTGCAAGGGAGTTATATAATTGGTCCAGGCACTCGATATATCTATCAAGCTCGCTTATTCTATTGATCACAGAAATTAGTGGGGAATCCCCAGGCCAATGATAACCAGATGGACTCCTGAGCTCAATTATCTTCGGCAATAGCTCTAATAGTGCCTTAAATAACTGCTCATCGTTCAATATATCTTCAAGTATTTCCTGTCGATAAGCTATAGTTTCGAGATCTGTCGGGAGATTTTGTATGATCTGCCTAATCGCATCTCGATGTCTAGCGTCAATGTCTAGCTTCTGCACAATGGGAGATAAATTGAGATCTTCGTAGACCCTATCCGAGATATGTACAGAGCTCTTTTCTTTAGGCCAAAGTAAGCTGGTGAATCTTTTTATATCTACCATGATCCTCTTTATAAGAGCAAAACTATTTCACATAATAAACGATATCAAAAGATTTACAGTCTTGCTGTAGAGGCTCTTGCATGGTCTGTATCTTTTCAACCCTTGCCATTCGAGGGCCTATTTCACACCATCGCAGCATTTCTTCTACTCTCTCCTTTGGTCCCTGAAAAACAGCCTCCACTCTACCATCGGGTAAATTTCTAACCCAACCACATAGACCTAGTTGAGTAGCCTTACGTTTGCACTCAGCTCTATAGTTAACTCCCTGTACCAAGCCGGACACAAGAACTCTTACCCTGATCAAATCCATATGCTTTACTTCTTCCTAGCTTATGCTGGATTTAGTAAGGCAAAAGTCAGGAATATAACTAGCATGGCCTCTATAACGCCAAGTACTATCATGCCTAATCCTTTTGACGACAGCTTACCTGCCGAGACTTCGTCTCCTTTTCTTCGTGCTCGCTCACTCAGTGTAAAGGCCTGTATAGATGTAATTATTGGTGCTAATAATGCCAGTAGCATTGCCAATTGAAGAAGCAGGGATGCATCCCACCTTCTCAGGGCTGCGGCTCCGTTCCCAGTAGCGTAACTTATAAGCAGTACAGTTACCAAGAGCAAGAAGCATGATATCTGGATAATCGGAAGCCAATAGAATGACAACTGTCGTAGCCTGTTGCCTGAGTTAGGATCTTTGGCGAAATTTATGGATACACGTATATCGGTATAGGCTATTGCACCTATTATGGCTACTGTTATTAGAACTACCAACAGAGATTCGAGCTTCATCGTTTCCTGTGATAAAGGCTCATTTGGAGTCTTCTGGATTCCTCGATGATAACATCGTAGATGGATTTTAGTGCTGAGTCGCTTAGAGGACCGCGATTAGCGCTAATGATGTTGGAGTATACCACTATTTCCCTATCTGGGACGTATACTGCACTTTGCGAATCGTTGCGCTTGAGCTCTCCTATACGCAACGATAAACTAGCGCGCTTGTTTAGGAGTTCGACAAGTGCTTTGTCGATTTCGTCTATCTCCTGTCTAAGCTGTTCGATTTCGTTTCCTGCTTTTCCCATTGGAACTTTACCTAGATAAGTTTTACTTATTATCCAATAGATGGTCATGTAAAAGTTGAAGCGCTGCTGTATATCCTCGATATCCAAATCCGGTTATTTGTCCCAAGGCTATAGGGGCTATGACCGACTTGTGCCTCCACTCCTCGCGTGCGTAGACATTTGATAAATGTACCTCAACTATCGGTACTCTCATGGATTCTAGAGCATCCCTGAGTGATAGTCCGTAATGCGTTAACGCCCCAGGATTTATTATGATCCCGTCACAGTTACCAAAATTCTCTTGGAGGAAATCTATTATGAAGCCTTCGTGATTGCTCTGCATTATAACCAGTTCGCATCCCAGCTCTTCAGCCTTTTGGCGACATAGCTCATTGATCTTTTTCATGCTAACATGGCCATATATCTCTGGCTGCCTTTGCCCAAGCATGTTCAGATTAGGGCCATGTATGAGCAATATTCTCACCGTATGTACTCCCGTATAGCCAATTCCACTATATCTAGCGGCACGTCAGATCTTATCTCAGCTCTGCCTATACCTCTCAGAAGTATCCATCGACTCTTGCCGCTCTCGATTTTCTTGTCAAGTTTTATAGCTTCCCTGACGCTAGCAGCTTCAACACCTTCGGCATATCTAGGAAGTCCGAACTCAGCTATCAGTTCATTCTGAAGTTGTAATGATTCCTCATCTAGCAAATCCATCTCTTTGGCTATGAGCCCAGCTGCCTGCATTCCTATTGCCACAGCTTCCCCGTGAAGGTATTTGCTATAGCCAGTGGCAGCTTCTATAGCGTGACCCAAAGTGTGTCCATAGTTGAGTATAGCCCTTAGCCCTGACTCTTTAGGGTCCTTTGTCACTATATCTAGCTTTATTTCTGCACACCGCGAAATCACAGGCAGCATCTTAGGTATATCTTTTGATTTCAAGTCGTCTAGATAATTTACAATGTAACTGTAAAGAGAATAATCGTAAATCATAGCATACTTAATGACTTCTGCCCATCCACTTCTAAGCTCCCTTTCAGGCAGGCTTATAAGTAGAGATACATCTATGAAGGTAAGTTTGGGTGGGTAGAAAGACCCTATAAGGTTCTTTGCTTTCGGGTGATTTATACCTGTTTTCCCTCCTATGCTCGCGTCCACCTGCGCTAACAGAGTAGTAGGTACCTGAACTAGATGCATACCCCTAAGATATGTAGCCGCTACCCACCCTGCTATATCACCTATGACGCCACCCCCAAGTGCCAGTATAGTGTCCTTTCTCTCAGCTCGATTTTCAGCCAACCAATCCCACAGATAGATAACCTGTTCGAGATTCTTGTATTCTTCCCCCGCTGGAATTACGCAGGTGTGTGTTTCTATGCCGGCATTAGTCAGGATTTTTGCTATGGTATCTTCGTACAGGTGGGCGATATTCTTATCGGTTATTATAAACACCCTTTTACTGACATCATATTCTATTAGTATTTCTGGAAGGCATGACAATATCTCGTTACCAACTATTACAGGATGCATGCCTGATAATGTCTTGACACTAGTCTTAAACATGGGACTCCACTTTGATCTGTCAGGTTACCTGCGTGATATACTTTTTCATCACCAAGTTTTCGTTGCTAATAGCATAGCAAATAGAGTTGAAATTTCACCTTGTGGGAGGCCAATTTGTCGGATCGAGTAAACCCCCAGCGCTTGAGAGGTTTCAGAGACTTCCTGCCGGAGTCCATGGCTCTAAGGAAATACGTTATACGTACCTTTGAGGATATTTTTGAAAGGTATGGTTTCCTTCCCCTAGAGACACCTTCCCTCGAATATGCGGAGACATTTGAGGGGAAGAGTAGTACTGAAGCTGAGACTCTCATGTATAAGTTCGTGGACGCTGGAGGTAGGAGGGTTGGCCTGAGGTATGATCTAACTGTTCCGCTTGCTAGGGTTGTTGGGATGCACCCAGATCTGCCTATGCCTTTCAAACGCTATCATATTGCTCCTGTGTGGAGGGCGGAAAGACCTCAGAAGGGAAGGTATCGTGAGTTTTGGCAGTGTGATGTGGATATAGTGGGTTCAGATGAACCAGCTGCTGATGCTGAGATACTAGCTATTATCTCCGATTGCCTAAGTGCAGTGGGTTTTAAAGAGTATCGAGTGCTAATCAATCACCGCAAGATCCTTTCTGCCATAGCCAGGGTTGCTGGTGCTAGTCCCGAACAGGCTGTCCACGTATATAGGGCGATAGATAGGCTATCAAAGGTAGGGGCAGATGGAGTTAGACAGGAGTTGGTACAAATTGGCTTGTCTCCTGACTCTTCCAATAAGCTTATAGATCTTATAAACATCGAGGGAGATGCGGATACAGTGCTATCTCACCTTGAGCGACTCCTTGCGGACCAGCCTGAGGGCATACAGGCAATCAACGAACTTAGATCTATACTCAATCTACTTTCTAACTATAACGTGAATTTAAATTCCTATCTGGTTCAACCATCTCTGGCACGAGGTCTAGATTACTATACTGGTGCCGTTTTCGAGACAGTAGTTGACGAGCCCAAAGTGGGTTCCGTAACTGGTGGAGGCAGATATGATGAGCTTGTTGGCATATTCGCGGGCAAGAAAATCCCCACGGTCGGTACAAGCTTGGGGCTAGAGCGTATTATAGATGTACTTGAGGAATTAGGACTAATGACTCCACCTCGAGTGTCGGCTGATGTATTCGTGACTGTGTTTGATACCAGTTGCATTGCCAGCTCCATCCAGATAGCAGCTAGCCTGAGGAAAAAAGGGATAAAGACGGAGCTGTATCTTGGTAAACCTGGTTCACTTAGGAAGCAGCTAACTTATGCATCGCGACTCGGCATTCCCTGGGTGATCATAGCTGGACCTGATGAGCTAGCAAACAACGAAGTCACGCTGCGAGACATGCAAAGCGGCGAGCAAAGAAGATTACCGTTACAGGATCTTGCTAAGTATATAAAGACTCTTTACAGCTAAGCTATGATTTATACAATCGCCAAAGACGAACTAAGCTCTCAAGTCCCTGTTGTCGTAGGGAAGTATCATGATCTTGTACTCTGTCATATGCTCTATTGCATAGCGTATGCCTTCCCGGCCCAGCCCAGAGTCTTTTACGCCTCCATAAGGCATATTGTCTACTCTGAAAGTCGGCACGTCGTTTACGACTACTCCACCAACCTCTAGGACATTAAAAGCTAGTGTAGCTTTACTTATATCGTTGGTGAAGACTCCTGCCTGAAGGCCGAATCTGGATCTGTTTATCGCTCTCAGCCCGTCCTCAAAACTTTCTACTGGTGAGATGATTACTACGGGAGCGAAAGCTTCTTGGGAGCAAACCTTAGCATCCTCAGGGACGTTCTCGAGTATTGTGGGTTCAAATATGTTGCCGTTTCTCTTGCCGCCAGTGACGACCTCAGCTCCCTTCTCTACAGCCTCTTGTACCCATTTCTCTATCCTCTCTAGGGATCTGTTATCTATAAGAGGAGATACGTCTGTGTCTTCTTGAAGAGGATCGCCTACCTTGAGTTTGCCTGTTTGCTCTACTAGTGCTGCCCTAAGATCTTCGTAGATATCTTTATGTATGAATATCCTTTGTACGCTGATGCAGATTTGTCCTGCATATGCAAAAGATCCGTAAGCTAGTCTCTTAGAAGCGTGCTCTATGTCTGCATCCTTGTCCACCACTACGCCTGCGTTGCCCCCAAGCTCCAGAATAACGTTCTTTTTACCTGCCTTCTTTTTTAGCTCCCAACCGACCACGTCCGATCCTGTAAAAGTCAGGAGTTTTATCCTCTCATCCGAGACAAGAAGGTCTCCAGTATTTCTGTCCATAGGCAGCACGCTAAGTGCACCTTCTGGCAGATCTGTTTCCTCGAAGAACTTAGCTACTTTTAGCCAGGTGATGGGCGTCTTGCTAGGTGGCTTAAGGACTACGGGGTTCCCTACAGCGATCGCAGGCGCGACTTTGTGAGCTGCCAAGTTTAGTGGGAAGTTGAAAGGTGAGATGGCAGCTACAGGGCCTATAGGGAATCTTCTTACTATACCCATCTTGTTTAAGCCAGAAGGCAGTAGATCAAGGGGTACTACTTCGCCATGAATCCTCTTGGCCTCTTCTGCAGCGAGGGTGAAGGTAAGAATCGCCCTATCTACCTCCACCCTCGCATCCTTTATTGGTTTTCCAGCTTCTAGTGTAATGGTGCGTGCTATATCTTCTTTGTTCTCACGGAGACGGGATGCAACATGTTGTAAGATGTTAGCTCTTTGGAAGCTCGGCATCGAAGAAAGTTTGTAAAAAGCCTCTTGCGCTTTAGTTATCGCCTTGTTGAGTTCCTGCTCCCCAGCTTGATAGGTATAAGCCACTGCCGAGCCATCATAAGGATAAGTTACTTCTAGCTGACTGGAGGTGGTAATCCAACTTCCAGCAAGATATATTGGGAATTCCCCCATCGCGTATGTCGACTCGGCCCCTTTCTCTACCTGTTGCGTAGCCATTTTCCGCCTCCGTAGTCCTGCCTATGAACAGCTTTTTGCCCTATCTAAACGTCTCAGGTAGATCTACGACTTCGATGTTGTCCAGCCCACCATATCTCTCCCACCAGGGATGAGCACCTTGATATATGACCTCGTTCAAGGCCTGTATATTCTTTACTCCTTGATCACTCAACCAGCTTCTCAGAGCATCTGCCCCGCCTTGAGCGTAGGCTGGTATCCCATCCTGCCATGTAGCTCTACCACACAATACTCCAGAATAAGGTACGCCTGCCTCGTTAGCTAGAGCTAGAGTTTCTCTAAATACCTCATCGCTTACCCCAGCGCTCAGATATATGAACGGCACCTTAGAAAGGGATGCAGCCTCCCTAAAGTGCTCTATAGCTTCCTCTCGTGTGTAGGCAACCTCGCCGGTGGTGTTAGCCTTCACACCTTCTACATATTTCATATTGACAGGTACTTCTACCTTGAGCACATCTACACCATACCTGTCTTGGGAGAATTCAGCCATATATTTCTTTACTTTCGATGGCTTGACCTTGGCAAACTCGAAGCTCTTCTCATCACCAATTTCGTCGCTGTAGCATACAGGCTCTAGGAAGAAGGGCACATCCAATGCTCTGCATTCTGCGCCCACCCTCTCTATGAATGCATGCTTAATGGTATTGATCTTTGGATCGTCGTCCGGGTCGTAGTACATAAGTATCTTTATAGCGTCTGCTCCAGCTTCCACTAGCCTACGTACAGACCATTCAGGAAGCAGGTCTGGAAGCCTACCCTTTGTAGTAGTATCATATCCTGACTTTTCGTACGCCAATAGCAATCCCTTGCCGCTTGCCCTTCTCTTTGCTGCCTCTAGGCCGTATTCTGGATCAAGGAGTATAGCCGAGGCATAGGGAGTTAGTATCTCGGAGACTAGAGCCTTGAACTCTGATAACTCCTGATCGGAGACATCGCGCCCTTTGGCTTTAGCAAGAGCCTTCTTGAGGGAACCTCTCTGATCCATAGCTGCGGCAGCTATTATTCCCTTCTCGTCCGCAATTTTGTTTAGTCCTTCGAACTTGCCCCTGGTCATACGCACCTTGGTAGCTGTGGTTTGAGCCATTTTTCCTACTCCCTGGAAATATTGATTTTCACACAAATTGTCGGCAGCACAATTGATGCCAGGATAAAGATAGCATGCAGCTTTCGGTCAGGCAAGATCGAAGATACGTTGATCCTACTATTATCTATCTCCAATCTAGGCTGCCGTATTGTGGGATAGCCTGTATCCATACGGAGCCTTTATTCACTTTTATTCGCTTTCCATCTTTATCGAGGTAGATTGTCGGTTGCTTGATACTAGTCTTCTTCCATGTCGCTTTCTGGACGGTACCATCTTGGAAGATGTAAGCAGGACCGCTCCCGAATACTTGTACATCTTCTCTGGCCTTGTCGTCTCCAGGTATACGATGTATCTGGTGCACTCTTACTATCACTGTTGAAGCCCTGATTTGTTTACCAGTAATTCTTTCTATTGCAGGTTCACCTTGCATCCATCTTAGATAAGTGTTGGTTTTGGGATCCCAACGCCACTCCACATAGTACCAATCGTTGAAGTGTATGTTTATGTACTCTGCTTCTTTACCCTGCTGTTTTATGCTTTGATCCTTGAAGAGCAAGCCTCCCCAAGTACCCCCTTTGAGACTTCGACCGATCATCTTTTCATATCTACGCAGTGCTGATGTGCTAGTATACAAGTTGTGAGGTGCTACTCTGTCTTGAGTTCTATAAAAAGCTCGACCATCCCAAAGGGCATTCGTTCTGACTAGTCCTATCTGATCTGCAAGTCCTGCTGCACCTGGAGCACCACCTGCATGTATGTATATTGGGTTGAACTCCTTAGCCCATAGGACGAAATACTTGCGTGCGCTCCGCACAGGACCTACTACTGGTGACTCCCTCGTGATGAAGAATGCTATGAACCTAGATATCCCAAATTCTGCGGGTGCTTCCAGTACCACATCTGCATATGCCAGACCTGATTGTGGTCTCGCATCCGGATGGTTCTCTATCATGACGGCCAGAGGTCGACTTGGAGGTGGAGCAGATTCTATCTGTTCAAGAATGGCTTTTACTTTTATTGTGCTGCCAGGATCTACTTTGTATTTCTTACGGAAAGTTTCGTAGTAACGCTTATTAAGTCTTACCCAATGATCCCCAGGCTCAACGTTCTTGATCGTTATTGGTGCAAACCCCCTAAATTTTTGGTCTATAAAGACCTTTATCCCTTTTTGGGAGGTGGTAATAGCAATAATGCCTGGCTTAGGCTTGAGGCTAAGGGTTATCTTTTTATTGTCTCCGGCACTAAGAGAGATCTCTTTAGTTGCCTCGAAATATCCTTCCCTCTTAGCAGAGATGATGTGCTTACCAACTTCTAATCCGAGCTTTTGATCTCCTGATCCCACTTTATGTTTGTCTACAAAAACGACTACATTCTTGTTTGGGACGTCTATTAGCAAGATGGGCTTTATAGCAGCTAAGTTGCAACTAACATCTATCGTTTGCCCCGGTAATATATCTACGATCTTTTTACACTCCTTATAGTGCTTCTTTCGAATCGTTACACTGTGTTTACCTGGAGTTACACTTAGCTTACTAATTGGAGTATCACCAATCTGTTTGTTATCAACCTGCACCAATGCTCCGTTTGGTTTAGAGTTGACATTAAGCGTGCCATTGAGGGCAGTTAGCTTAACATCTATGCTTACTCTATCCCCTTCACCCAACTGTACTTCCTGTTGAGATTCCTTGTAGCCCGAAAGCGAAACGCTCACCTTGTATGTACCCGGCGGGAGATGAAGCGTATTAGGCGTTCTACCTGAATCTTTTCCGTTGACTTTTATTACTGCTTTTGTTGGTGTGCTAGAGATATCTAGCGTTGCCTTTGCCGGTTGATTTGTTGGAGTGCTCAAGTTTTGTCCACTGCTCTGAAAGGGGATTTTACATGCAGATATAAGACTTATTATCGTGATCAGAGTGACTATCCTAAGTGTTGTGTTCACTTTATAAAGCACTCCTGAAAATTTCAAATCATTACCTGCCTCTTAGAAGGGGAGTTTAGCATAGAATTTACTCATTAGTTATGAGTTGGCTATTGAGCGACCGTTTATTTTCCTTTTTGTTTATAGGTTACAAAAGTTAGGCATGGTACTATCTAGTACCATGCCTAACAGATGGACTTTTTGCGATTATAGATGACTAAGCTCTTTTTTCTACCGGTTGGGTATTCCCGAACACTCTAACAGGAGTGAATCTAGGCGCAGCCCATCTCACTGCATTTGATATGATCTTTTGCACGTTCTCGTTATGATATGTTGGCAGGGTCTCGTGACCAGGTCTAAAGTAGAAAATTCTTCCAGCTCCTCTAGTGTAGCAACAGCCGCTTCTGAACACCTCTCCCCCTCTAAACCAGCTAATTAGTACCAGCTCATCAGGTTGAGGTATATCGAATGGTTCACCATACATCTCCTCTGGAAGTTCGAAGTATTGATCTACTCCTTCTACGATGGGGTGACCTGGGGAAACAACCCAGATTCTTTCGTAATCGTCGTCGCGCCACTTTAGATCACAGCTAGTGCCCATCATCCGTCTAAATATCTTAGAAAAATGACCTGAATGTAGTACTATAAGTCCCATGCCGTTTAGTATTCTTTGCTGAACTTTATCGACGATATGGTCAGATACTTCATGGTGTGCCATATGTCCCCACCATATCAATACATCAGTTGAATCTAGCTTGTTGTCATCAAGGCCGTGATCTGGCTCATCCAGTGTAGCTGTCTGGACTTCAAACCCACGTTGTTGCAAGAAGCCGGCTATCACGTTATGTATGCCTTCTGGATAAATCTCCTTTACTTGGGGATGTGTCTTCTCGTGTCTAAATTCGTTCCATACGGTAACTTTGATAGCATCAGACATATATATAACTTCCTCCTCACAAGAAATCGTCTAAGGCTTGGTGTTTCTAATGTAGCATCAAGCAGCCTCTTAACTCTAGAAGTGAACACTTTGACATAGAGATAATTAGGATGGACAATATTATCTAATGTTCGAAACCTCGGAGGGTTCATGGGTGCCAAGCAGGTATTTACTAACACCTTAGTAGTTCTTTTGACTTTAGCTGGGGCATACTTAGTTATAAGGTTGCTCGACATAATTGTGTTATTTATTATAGCTATAATATTCGCTTCGGCAATTTCTCCTGCCGTCGCCTTCCTAAACAGGAAATTACCTCTGGGAATTTCCATAGCCATAGTCTATCTAGGGATTATCTTAGTTTTTGCTGGAATACTTTCCTTGATAATTCCTACTGCTGTTAGGCAAGGAATGGCGCTAGTTGAGTCTGGTCCAGACATGGTGCGGGCTGTTGAAAGACAGATTATAGAACTACAGCAAAGGTTCAATATACCGGTAGAAAATCTATCTGGCGATCTTCAGGAGTATTATAGAAGGCTTATATCATCTGCACCTAGATTAGCTGCAGGGATATTGAATGTGACTCTGAGCTTTATTAGTGGTCTAGGTGCTTTTGTGGCTATATTGGTGATGGCATTCTACTGGTTACTCGAAAGAAGGGGAGTGCAAAGTACCTGGATAGGCCTTGCTTCTCCAAGCAGTAGGCCTGAGATAAGGCATATCATTGATGAGATAGAAGCTAAAATAGGAGCCTATGCACGAGGTCAGATAACGCTTGGGCTTATAGTAGGAGTAGCCTCCTTTATAGGTTTGACAATCCTGGGTATTAAATACGCTGCCATATTGGCTCTTATAGCTGGTATATCAGAGCTTATACCTATAGTAGGGCCCATAGTTGGAGCGATACCAGCTGTCCTAATAGCTCTATCGCAGTCACCCAAACAGGCTATCTTGGTAGTCTTGCTTTACGTAATAATTCAGCAGATGGAAAACCACCTACTTGTTCCTAAGATTATGCAGATGTCCGTTGGGCTGAGTCCTCTTACAGTACTCTTCGTAGTGTTAGCGGGTGGATCTCTGATGGGGATAATAGGAGTGCTGCTAGCTGTGCCCATTGCCTCTGCTATACAGGTGATACTCTCACACACCTTGCTCCGTAGAGACGAGGCAGGTACCCTATACAGGGAAGGCGAAAAGTTGGAGGCACCTAGCGGCTAGTACTTTAATTGCTGCCTGCGCTAAACTGTCTTGGATATACTGCTTGGAGTTGTAATTGTGTCTATAGATGTTGCTGATCTCAAACATCTGAGTTTGGAGATATCTCGTACGTTATCAGATGTTGGTTCACCTTCCATACTGCTCTATGAACTCCCATATTTGTCTCTAGAAGTACTCATCACTCTATTTGCCAAGCTATCTGCCGACAACCAGTGCCCGTGTTATCTATGGTCTGATGGTAAAGGATTTTCCATGCTTGGGTTTGGAGTTGCTAAGTCTGTGGAATACGAAGATTTCACGTCTCCAGCCATTGTTCGAGGAGATATTCGGAGCTTTCTGTCTTGTTTTGATATAGGAGATAATTATTCTACTATCTTAGGACTGTACTCGAGCTTTGATCGCGCTGATGATCCACAAACCTTCTGGGCTAGAGAAGCTTGGCTAACTGTGTTTTTGCCGGTAGTATGCTTATACACTCGAGATGGCAACTCCTACTTGCAAGTTGCCATCTCGAGCAGAGAAGGGGAACTGGTTCAGATAGCTAAGGCATTAGACTTGCTAACAGCCATCTATCCTGGGAAGTCTTCCGGCGATGCAGCCGAAAATGTTCAGGTATTAGGCTATAGAACTGATCTAGATATCAGTACCTGGAGTGCTGCCATAAACACTATAAAGAGGTATATAAGATCCGGAGAAGTAGAGAAGGTAGTCCTTTCTCGAAAGGCTTTCTTAGATCTCGATCGACCGCTGAATCTAGGTGATTTCCTGAGGGACTTGCATTCTGCCTATCCTAACCTTTATCTCTACGCTCTTAGCAAGGACGGTTTCTACTTTGTAGGCTCATCTCCGGAGATGCTTGCGGAAGTTTATAATGGAAAGCTAGCTACCATGGCTCTTGCTGGATCCGCACCTTTAGAAGTTTCGAAAGATTCAGTTACTCAGAAGGATTTAGCCTTAAGGAGGCTACTTGGTAGCAGCAAGGATATATATGAGCATAATTTTGTAGTGCAGAGTATAGTTGAGGCTTTAAAGGAAATAACAACTTACGTAGGTGTGGATGATCTGACAGTTACGAATTTACCTAATATCTTGCACCTACAGACTCCTATCAAAGCTTATCTCCATTCCGGCTATGATTTGCTAGATGCTTTGACATATATTCATCCAACTGCGGCTGTAGCTGGTTACCCTAGATATACTTCTGTAGGTCTTATTTCTGCCTTAGAGCCTCTACCACGGGGCCTCTATAGCGGTACCATGGGGTGGATTGATGCTGAAGGTAACGGTTCGTTGTCCGTATCACTTAGATGTGCTGCAGTAAGAGATAAGCTGGTTGTTGTGTTTGCTGGTTGCGGAATAGTTTCTGATTCTGATCCCCAGGCAGAGTATCTGGAGTCTGAGGCTAAGATGCGACCTATATTTTCCTCCCTGCCGTTCGGGGTATATGGTATCAAGTAGAACCTCATCATGAGTGAAATTGGAAAGATTAACCTATTGGCAGCTAGAGCTCTAGCGTATGAGCTTATTAGATGCGGTGTGGAGCATGTGTGTTTAAGTCCCGGCTCCCGATCTGCTCCTATGGCTATAGCTTTTGCTGAGACAGGTATTAGACTCTGGGTACATTTTGATGAACGTTCTACCGCGTTCTTCGCGTTGGGCTTAGCTAAACACTCCCGAAAACCTGTAGTGGCCCTGTGTACATCAGGTACGGCAGCTTCTAATTTCTATCCGGCTGTTATAGAAGCTAGTTATTCTGCTATACCGTTGATAGTCATTACCTGTGACAGACCACCCGAGCTTGTTGATTTTGGGTCTCCACAAACTATCGATCAGAGTAAGTTGTATGGTATTTATCCTAAGTGGCATGTAAACCTGCCTGTTCCGTCGGATGATTTTCAGGTAGATAGGTATGTGAAAGCTGTGGCTAGAAGGGCTTATCAGACCGCACTAGCTTTTCCTTCTGGTGTAGTGCACCTCAATTTTCCTTTCAGAGAACCCCTTATACCTGAGGAGATCGACAATACCAGTGTTGATTCCTTCGAGGATATGCATCCTATCGTTATGCCGGACATTGATGGATATTACCCTCTTCCGAAAGCATCAGTAAGTAAGATATTGGATTTGCTACAGCAGTCTAGGAGGGGCTGGATAGTATGTGGGTATTCCGGAGGTAGTGACCATCTGGATTCCATCCTGGAGCTGTCAGCTAGGCTCGGCTATTTGCTAGTAGCTGATCGTGTTTCTAACCTTGGCATTCACAAGGGAGGTAGAAACCTACTTATATCTAGCTATGATCAGCTACTGGGTGGAGATCCTCGCTACTTACCCGAACCTCCAGAGGCAGTACTAAGGATTGGAGCTTCTCCCACATCCAAGAATTTGAACCGTTATCTTAAACAATTAGATCTCAAATTCAGTATTTTAGTCGATAATTTTGGCCGATGGCATGATCCAGATTGGGCTGCGGATATAGTTATACAATCGAGTACTAAAAAGTTTGTTGATTCAGTCTTGGAGTTCTTGCCTGATAGATTGAATCGAGACGTAGATTGGTTGAGTAGGTGGACTGAGCTGGATAGTGAAGTTTCCCGCAAACTGGCAGAGACCGTGCTTGGAATCAACGATATTCTATTCGAAGGGCGTATCTTCTTTGAGCTGTCGGATGCACTTCCTAGTGGCTCTCAGATATTCGTTGGTAACAGTATGCCTGTCAGAGACTTGGAAACTTACTTCCCATTTACAGACAAGACATTTCATATCTTTGCTAACAGGGGTGCCAATGGCATAGATGGGGTTTTGTCCACTGCTACTGGAGTAGCAGCATCATCGAGTAAGCCAGTCTTTCTTGTTATAGGGGACTTGTCCTTCGCACATGATGCCATAGCTTTGTCGATATCGGTTAGGCATTCTATCCCCATAAAAGTGATACTGGTCAACAACAATGGGGGTGGCATATTCTCGCTGCTACCATATAGAAACCATGAAGAATTCTTTGAGTTGCTTTTTGGGACTCCTCATGATCTTGAATTAGGACGTATTGCTGGTGCCTTGGGAGTTAGATATCATCCTTGTAGTAGCTGGCAGGACTTCCGAAACGCGATATTAGAATGCCAAGATTTGGATGGCCCGGACTTAATTGAGATACGTACCGATCGGGATATAAATAAAAAGATACGAGCTAACATTCGCCAGGAAATACAAAAGTATATAGCGTCTGTGACCTCACTTTTAGAGTAATAATGTCTGTAGCATTGACTGCTGGAGTAAAAATATATTACGAGACTTATGGTCGAGGGTTCCCCATGCTTCTACTGCATGGGTTCACGGGCTCGCATCATACCTGGGAACGTATAGTGAGACCTCTGCAAGACGATTTTTTCCTAATAACTCCTGATCTGATTGGACATGGCTTGTCGGAGGTGCCGTTAGAGATCGACAAATATAGCATGGATTATATGGTGCAATGCTTATGTGAGTTGTTGGACCTTTTGAATGTCAGCAAGTATATTTTGCTCGGATATTCTATGGGAGGACGCATAGCCATGCGTCTGGCCCTTCATGACACTTCTCGTGTTACTGCCCTGATCCTTGAAAGCACATCTCCCGGGATAGAAGATGAGACTAGCAGACAAGAAAGACTACGTAGTGACCAATTCTTAGCCGATATGATTGAAAGAGAGGGAGTGAGATCTTTTGTCGACTATTGGGAGAGCCTCCCGCTATTTCAGACCCAGAAAAAGTTACCAGAAAATGTCAGGCTTCGGATTAGAGCCGAAAGACTTTCACATACACCGTTAGGCTTAGCTAATAGCCTGCGAGGATTGAGCGCTGGATTAGATGCGCCTATCTGGGATCAGTTATCTAGTATGGATTGTCCAACATTGTTAGTTGCTGGGTGTGAGGATAAAAAATATGTTGAGATGATGCGTAGGATGCATCAGTGTATGCCTAAGTCCAGCTTGGAGGAAGTAGAAGGTTGTGGTCATTGTGTTCATCTTGAGGCGCCGGATAGATTCGCTTTGATAGTCTCTAATTTTTTATTGCATCATGGACTTATTAGTAAGGGTAACTAAAAACTGAAAGGAGCAATGTTATATGGTTCAGTGGAAGAAGGCGAAAGAGTACCAAGACATAATCTATGAGAAAGCGGAGGGTATAGCAAAAGTAACGATCAACCGCCCTGAGGTTAGGAACGCCTTTCGGCCCGAAACTGTCAAAGAGATGATAGATGCCTTCAATGATATACGTGAGGATCCTGAGATAGGTGTTGCTATTCTTACTGGTGCAGGAGATAAAGCTTTCTGCTCTGGAGGCGACCAGAGATATAGGGGTGAGGGTGGGTATGTTGGTGAAGACAACGTCCCAAGGCTGAATGTACTAGATCTTCAAAAACAGATAAAGTACCTCCCCAAACCAGTTATAGCTATGGTAGCTGGTTATGCTATTGGCGGAGGGCATGTGTTGCACTTGATCTGCGACCTTACTATTGCTGCCGACAATGCTATATTTGGCCAGACCGGCCCTAAGGTAGGGAGCTTTGATGCAGGCTACGGTGCGACCTACATGGCTCGAGTAGTGGGGCACAAGAAGGCCAGAGAAATATGGTACCTCTGTAGGCAATATACTGCTCAAGAAGCCCTTGAGATGGGTCTGGTAAACAAGGTTGTGCCGCTTGAGCAACTGGAAGAGGAGACCATCAAGTGGTGCAAAGAACTCCTTGAGAAGAGCCCTATAGCTCTTAGGTTCCTCAAGGCTGCCTTCAATGCCGACACAGATGGTCTGGCAGGTATCCAAGATCTTGCTGGCAATGCAACGATGCTTTACTACATGACGGAAGAAGCTAAGGAAGGATATAGAGCTTTCCTGGAGAAGAGAAAGCCGGATTTCTCCAAGTTCCCTAGGTTGCCTTAGGCTGACTAGGAGGTCTTTATTCCTTATGACTGGCAGGCCCGCACAAGATCAAATGAATATTTTTAGGGCTTGGCTGTTAGCTACTAGACTTCCGACCTTACCTGCGGCTGTTGTCCCGGTGTTGGTGGGTACAGCAGCCGCTATTCGCCAGGGTTACTTTCGGCCTCTGGGGTTCCTTGCTGCGCTCTTTGCGGCTTTGCTTATACAGATAGGTACCAACTTCATAAACGATTACTATGATTTTCTCTCTGGCGCAGATACTTCGAGCAGAAAGGGTCCTATAAGACCTCTTCAGTTAGGACTTGTTACTCCTCGAACCATGTTTCTAGCAGCTGCTCTTTGTTTCTTTCTTGCAGCTTTGCTTGGCTTATATCTCGTCTATCTTGCAGGTTGGCCGATACTTGTTATAGGTATAGCGGCTATCATAGCTGCTGTTACTTATACTGGAGGGCCCGTTCCCTACGGCTATATAGGCCTAGGGGACTTATTCGTGTTCATTTTCTTTGGCCTAGTGGCTGTCATGGGTACCTACTACGTACATGCAGAGTCTGTAAACGGCTTTGTTTTACTGCTTTCTTTACCTGTTGCCGCGCTGGTTACTGCCATACTGGTAGTCAATAATGTTCGCGATATCGATTCTGACAAAGCTGCCGGCAAGAAAACCCTTGCCGTTATCATTGGTGATCGTGCTGCGCGCAGTGAATACTTAGTACTTATCTTGCTTGCCTATCTTACCGTGATCATTGGTATCGTTTTGGGTATCTTGCCTATCTGGTCTGCAGCAGTTCTCTTCACTTTACCCCTGGCTATTAGATCCACACGGACAGTACTGTACTCTTCTAAAGGGCCAGAATTAAATTCAGCTTTGAAGTCTACGGGTAGATTGCATTTGATTTTCGGGTTGATCCTATCAGTAACTTTGCTAGTGTAGCCTTTCTCTTGAGGAATGCTGTTATGTATGAGAGCTTCCTTTTGCCTAACTGGCTTCTATATCAATCAAGAACGAATGCCAATCATAAGGCACTATTGTATGGGAATGAGGTCATTACTTATCGACAACTTTATCATAAGGTTGTGGCCTTTGCTTCGATCCTGACCAAAAAAGAAGTAGTCCCTCATGACAGAATAGCCATATTATCTAAGCCTTCTCTTAACTTTATATATGCTGTGCATGCAGCCATGCAGATTGGTGCTGTTGTTGCTCCTTTGAATACGCGACTGTCTAGAAAAGAAGTTGCCTATCAACTCAATAGGATTAAGCCAAGAGTACTACTTGTTGATAGTTCTAATCTGGGCAAGGTATCAGGTATAGCTCTGTCCGATAATGCAGATATAGTTTTGATGGATGATCTGGTGTTGAACTCATCCCCAGATCATATTTTCAGCCCGAGGGATTATTTCAGATCCAGCGATCCTTTGGCTATTATCCATACCTCCGGCACTACTGGTAAGCCCAAAGGTATAGTTCTGACTTATGGTAATTTCTGGTGGAATGCTGTTGGCTCGGCTCTAAACATAGGGGCTACTCCTCAGGATATCTGGCTAGCATGTATGCCATTGTTTCATGTGGGAGGAATGTCGATCATCACTCGCAGCGTTATCTATGGGAGCTCAATTTTACTTCACGAAGAGTTCGATCCTGAATTGGTCAACTACGATCTTGAGAAGCACGATGTTACTTTGTTATCGGTAGTCAGCACCATGCTTCGACGGATGATGGGTGCTCGAAATGGAGTACGTTATAGGTCACGCTTAAGGTGCGTACTTCTAGGTGGGGGGCCTATTCAACCCGATCTTGTATTGGAAGCGCTAAATATAGGACTGCCGGTAGCTCCAACATATGGTATGACCGAGACTACTTCTCAAATAGCGACCATGCCTCCATCAGAGGTGCGATCTAGACCGAGCTCATCTGGAAGGCCTATAATGCCAGCGATGCTGAAGGTTTTTGATGAGAATAGGGGTTATCTGGGTCCAAACCAAGAGGGTGAAATAGTGGTTGAAGCTCCTATGATCTTTAGCGGCTACTGGGATCCAATAGTGGGGATATTGGCTAGGGAGAATAGAGAATTCAGAACTGGGGATTACGGGTATATTGACGATAATGGCTTTCTCTATGTGATTGATAGGAGGGATGATCTGATAGTATCTGGTGGGGAGAATATATCCCCAGTTGAAGTTGAGAGTGTGCTTATGACCCATCCTGACATAGATGATGCATGTGTTACGGCTGTTGCTGACCAAGAATGGGGGCAGATCCCCGTAGCCAGCGTTAAGTTGAAAGTTGGCTCAAGCCTCACCGAGGAGGAAGTAATAGCTTACTGTAAGTCTCGTTTGGCTTCATATAAAGCTCCTAAGAGGGTAATTTTTGTAGAGTCGGTGCCTCGTAATGCAGCTGGCAAGCTCTTGAGGAACCAGGTGAGTGAGATGCACAAGAGGGTGATGGGTGAGAAATACTAATTTTTCTGAATCACCCCTTATAAAGTACTACGTCTATGGAGATGGGGAGATAATATTATTTGTTCATGGTGGTTTTAGCAATGGAAGAGCTTCTTGGAAGCGTCAAATAGGCGAGCTTGCAGCCTTCGCAAAGCTTATTGTTGTGGACCGGAGAGGGCACGGATTAAGTCCCAAATTACCTAGACCTTACACTGTTTGGGGAGATGCCTTAGATATTCTCAGAGTGACAGACCTCATGGGAATTGACAGAATTCACCTGGTAGGTCACTCTTACGGTGCATTGGTAGCTTTGGAAATTGTGGTGAGGCAAGAGATCCAAGTCAATACGCTTCATCTAATAGAGCCCCCCGCGCTTAGCATCCTTCGAAATGATCCAGCTATCGTAGATCTATCAGAAAGTCTCAGAGGGGTTCAGAGATTGGGTCCTATTATGGGTAGAGATTGGACTGCTAGGCTTTTTCTGGAGAAGCTGCAAGGCAAGGACTTTGTGGAGTATGCAGCTAATTCGCCTGCTTGGAACAAACTATTGTTGGAAGCGAGTCGTTTCTGGTATGAACAATTTGCAGCGGATTATGATTTAGATCGAAACTACCTTGCTAATCTTCAAGTCCCTACTTGGGTGTATGTTGGAAGCCGGTCCAACCAAGCCCTAATACGAGTATCGAAAGAATTGTGCAGTCTATTACCATGTTGCAAGCTAGTGCAAGTACCAGATGGTACACATATGCTGCAGGCTGAGAGCTACGTACTCAGCCTGCAGCTACTGTCATTGATTAATACCTAGAATCAACGCTCAGCTCAGGAGACTTCCAAGATTGCTGGTCTATGGATCTTGTGACCATCCAAGTCCACTTCTATCTTAGGCCAATCGACTATGTCCGTGAGCACCTCATTGCTATCGGACCCAACAAGTATTGTATCTTCAGACTTTACTCCTGTGATGCTTGGGTTCCAAGCATATGCTTGTCCTTCATACACTATTTCTTGTGATGTAGGAGTGCCAAAGAACTCTCTGCTTTCGTATCCTGCTATGCCGCCCTGATGATGCAGCTTCCACTCATCAGCAAAACCATTTTGCTCGTAGGCCTGTATCGCATGGATAAACACATCTGATAACCTTGTGTTCGGTCGCGTATGATGTATTAGCGCAGCATCCACACTGGCCACAGCAGACTGCTTTATTGCTAAATCTTCTGGGAGCTTCCCAAAGTGGATCAGTCGGGTTATGGAACATACTAACCCCCACTTTCGACCGCATAGGACGAGCATGGCATATTTTGAGAGTTTTTTGTCAGTAGGTAGAGGATGCCTGTAATCATACACTCTATCATCGACTGCAACTAGATCAACTATTGGCCAAGCTCCTCTAGATTCGGTCTCGTATGCAAGTATTGCGGCTATCTCATGCTCTGATTGCCCAGGAGTAATCTTGTGGATGGCCGCATTCATCGCATCAGCGCAGATCTTACCTAGCTGTCTAAACCTCTCCTGCTCTGGAGGCAAAAGCCTGGATCTAAGACGAGCTATATCTACTGATACGTCCACAAAATCTTTACTTGAGAAATCAGCCCCAACCCTTTTACCAGCAATTAGCTTAGATAAAGATGTTTGTTCGCTATACCAATCATCTACTATAAACGTCCATCCCTGCTCCTCTAATTTTTCTTCTTTAGAAAGCCTTGGTTCCTCGATTCTATTGGTAATCAGGTACCTGCTATCTTGGGTGATCAAGATTGTAGCTGTACCTAGCTCGGATGCTGTATTTACATAACTTGATGCACCACAAGTAGCCCAAGCAAACGAGCTTACTCTTCTTAGAACTAAGGCGTCGAGCTGGCTATTCTCTAGTAGCCTTCTCATGGCTTCAAGCTTTTGATCCAGTTCGTTCATAAAGATATTACTCCTGTAAAAGGTGGGTTATAACTATCTCTTACTGCGTCTATTCTTACCCATCTGTCGTAATTCCTTCAACAACATATATTTGTTTTAAATGTGAGAAAATAATTATGGAATACTCAGGTCACTGACTTTTGTTGCAGTCCTTAGTGATAACACAATTCTCTAGGAGATCATTTATGACTCAGACTGATACTAGAAGCGTGATAATTATAGGTTCTGGCCCAGCTGGATATACAGCTGCTATCTATGCTGCAAGGGCTAACCTAAGTCCCCTGGTCCTTGCTGGTAGTCAGATGGGTGGCCAGCTGATGATAACCACTGATGTAGAAAACTATCCTGGCTTTCCTGATGGTGTTCAAGGTCCTGAGTTAATGGCTCTATTCCAGCAACAGGCAGAGAGATTTGGGGCTGAAATAGTGCCAGTAGATGTGACCAAGGTTGATTTCTCGTCACGTCCGTTTAAGGTTTGGGCTGATGAAGAGGAATACTCTGCTCTATCTGTGATTATTGCCACCGGAGCATCTGCCAAGTTTCTGGGTGTTCCAGGTGAGTCGGAATTTATGGGAAGAGGCGTATCAGCCTGCGCTACCTGTGATGGCTTTTTCTTTAGAGACAAGAAGGTAGTGGTAGTTGGTGGTGGCGATGTGGCAATGGAGGAAGCACTGTTCCTAACTCGATACGCTAGTTCTGTGACCGTTATACATAGAAGGGACCAGCTACGGGCTAGCAAAATAATGCAGGAAAGGGCTAAATCCAACCCCAAGATAAATTTCATCTGGAACACAGTGGTCGAAGAGATATTAGGGGATCAAAATGTCAAGGCTATAAAAGTTCGTAACGTCGTTACAGGAGAGTTGAGCGAAATCCCCATTGATGGTGTTTTCATAGCAATCGGGCACAAACCTAACACTGATATATTTGTTGGCCAGGTAGAACTGGATGAGAAAGGCTACATAAAGGCCCAAGACTCATGGAGCACAGCTACCAATATAGATGGTGTATTTGCAGCAGGGGATGTACGTGATCACAAGTACCGTCAGGCTGTGACAGCTGCTGGTGATGGATGCAAGGCTGCAATGGACGCCGAAAGGTGGTTGGAATCTCAGGGCGTGCAAGTGGACATAAGTGATGAAATTTACTCGCTACCTAAATGAGCAATGCTAGCGGTACTTGTATCCGGGGGCGAGATGTCGTCTCCAGATCTATTTGCCCCCTTATTGAAGGAAGCAGATTTTCTTGTAGCAGTCGATTCGGGTTATCATTTGTTTCGGACAGCAGGAGTCAAGCCCAACCTCTTGGTTGGTGATCTTGACTCCATCTCTCCAGAGATGCTTACCCATGCTCGAGAAGCTGGAGTTGACCTAATAACATTCCCGACCGAAAAGGATTATACAGATACTGAATTAGCCATAAATCAGGCTATCGATAATGGTTGTTCAACCATCTTGGTCGTAGCTCCTTTTGGAGATAGGATCGATCATACTTTGGCCAACGTTCTCCTGTTGACCTCTCCTAAATTTAGGAATTGTGACCTGAGATTGCTTAATGAATATCAGGAAGTGCGGCTTATTAGAGGGTCTATAAGCATTCACTCTCGCCCTGGAGAGCTGATATCTTTATTACCACTGTCGGATGTGGTTGAGGGCATAACTACTGCTGGGCTCTATTACAGGTTGCAAGATGCTAACATGATTAGAGGACCGGCTCTGGGAATTAGTAATGTTGCTACTTCAGAGATAGTGTCAGTCTCTGTTGTTTCTGGTGATCTACTGCTAGTTCGGATATTCTGGAATGGCTTGGACTCTGATGAATATATACGTAATGAGCTTGGATGTAAGCCGCTAGACTAATCTCATTTGGAGGCAGTGCTATGGAAAGAGCAAGCAA
This sequence comes from Thermobaculum sp. T2p, assembly GCF_059335935.1. Classification (NCBI taxonomy): domain Bacteria; kingdom Bacillati; phylum Chloroflexota; class Chloroflexia; order Thermobaculales (SeqCode); family Thermobaculaceae (SeqCode); genus Thermobaculum (SeqCode); species Thermobaculum sp. T2p. The sequence continues at coordinate 171,579 of NZ_JANZYQ010000014.1, read as the reverse complement.
TGATGGGCTAGGTTCCTTAGATGCCTTTTCGACGCCTAAGGGGACTTCTTATTCGTACTATAGCCTAGAGAAGCTAGCATCTCAGGGATATACATCAATAGATAAATTACCCTTAACTATAAAGCTATTTCTTGAAAACCTTTTACGTAATTCCTCCCGAGAGAGCCAGAGCGAAATAGATCGCTTAGCCAAATGGTCTCCTCAAGATGCCGGCGGATATGAATTTCCATGGATGCCTGCTAGGGTATTGTTACAAGACTTTACTGGGGTACCTGTAGTGGTTGATCTTGCAGCTATGAGGTCGGCTGCAGCGCGTATGGGTAAAGATCCTAAGAAGATCAATCCTTTGGTACCTACAGATCTTGTTATAGATCATTCTGTACAAGTGGATTTCTTTGGTACCAGGATGTCTTTCTATCAGAACGTTGAGCTAGAGTACCAGCGCAACGCGGAAAGATATGCATTGTTGAGGTGGGCTCAACAAGCTTTTGATAATTTCAGGGTTGTTCCTCCCGGTACTGGTATTGTTCATCAGGTTAACCTTGAGTACCTCGCCAAAGTAGTGCAAGTGTCTACACATGGCGACAAACAGATAGCTTATCCAGATACCTTAGTAGGGACTGATTCTCATACCACCATGGTTAATGGGCTTAGCGTTCTTGGATGGGGCGTAGGTGGTATTGAAGCCGAGGCGGTACAGCTGGGGCAGCCTATGTATATAGTCTGTCCCGAGGTTATAGGTTTTAGAATAACCGGCGAGATGAAAAGTGGTACTACAGCCACCGATCTAGTATTGACCATCACTCAGATGCTGAGGCAGAGAGGCGTAGTGGATAAATTTGTAGAGTTCTTTGGTCCTGGCCTGGATAAGCTTAGCGTTGCTGATAGAGCTACGATTTCGAATATGTGTCCCGAGTATGGAGCTACAGCCGCTATTTGGCCTATAGACGACGAGACACTTAGATATCTTAGGATGACAGGCAGATCTGATGAACTGGTTGATCTTGTAGAACGCTATGCCAAGCTTCAGGGAATATTCAGATATTCCGACTCAGCGGAGGCTACCTATAGCGATGTGATAGAGCTAGATCTGTCTACTGTTGAGCCAAGCATGGCCGGACCTAGGAGACCCCAGGACAGAGTGGCTCTCCAGGATGTAAGAAAATCCTTCTATGATACCTTTGGATCCCTGATACGTGCCCATAATGAGCAATCTCATGGTGTTGACAGTAGTTCTTCTTTGGGGACTGCAACACTTGAAGCCAAGCGAGTAGTTGATGTGAGATTGGACGGTCAGCATGGGGAAATTTCAGATGGATCGGTAGTGATAGCCGCTATCACCAGCTGCACCAATACTTCTAATCCATCTGTTATGCTCGCCGCAGGGTTGGTGGCCAAGAAGGCTGTAGAGCGCGGGCTGCTTAGTAAGCCTTGGGTAAAGACAAGCCTTGCACCTGGATCTCAAGTGGTTACTGATTATCTTGAGCGATCAGGGCTTCTCTCATTCCTCGAGGCTTTACGTTTCCACCTGGTTGGTTATGGATGCACAACCTGTATAGGCAATAGCGGTGCTATATTAGGCCCTGTTGCCGAGGCGGTTCAGGAGAATGAGCTGGTGGTAGCTGCGGTTCTCAGTGGTAACAGGAATTTTGAGGGTAGGATAAATCCACTGGTTAGAGCTGCATATTTGGCTTCTCCTCCGTTAGTCGTGGTTTATGCTCTAGCTGGGACTGTCGATTTGGACCTTACCAGAGATCCCGTGGCCTATGATCCTAACGGTCAACCAGTATTCCTGCATGACATATGGCCTACGCAAGAGGAACTCAATGAAGTACTTGAAAAGTCTGTAAGTGGTGACTCTTTCCGGAAAATATACTCAAACGTGTTCTCTGGAGACGATCATTGGCGCAATCTTCCCGTGCCTCAAGGGGAACTTTATAGCTGGGATCCCGACTCTACTTATGTTCAAGAGCCGCCTTACTTTGATGGTATGTCGATTGATCCAGAACCTCTTCAGGACATACGCGGGGCCAGGGTCCTTGCCTTACTTGGCGATAGTGTCACTACTGACCACATTTCGCCAGCAGGATCTATCCCCAGGAATAGTCCTGCTGGCGAATATTTGATGGAGAAAGGGATACCCCCTGTACAGTTCAACAGCTTTGGTTCTCGTAGAGGTAATCATGAGGTGATGATGAGGGGTACGTTTGGCAACATACGCCTGCGGAACATGTTGGTCCCTGACAGGGAAGGCAACTGGACCATACATATCCCCTCAGGTGAGGTAACAAGCATTTATGAAGCTGCGATGAAATATAAGGACGAAGGCGTGCCTCTGATAGTAATAGCCGGTAAAGAGTACGGAACAGGGAGCTCCAGGGATTGGGCAGCTAAGGGGCCGAATCTTCTTGGAGTTAAGGCCGTGATAGCTGAGAGTTTCGAGAGAATACACCGAAGTAACCTTATAGGCATGGGCGTGCTTCCTCTACAGTTCCTGAATGGACAAAATGCCCAGCGTCTAGGGTTGAGTGGCAAAGAACTCTATTATATATCTGGAATAATGCACATGGAGAAACCGAGATCTAAGCTACCGGTTGTAGCTGTGCGTGAGGATGGATCCCAAGTAGAATTTGAGGTCCTAGCGCGAATCGATACTCCAAAAGAGCTTGAGTACTACAAGCATGGAGGAGTGTTGCAATACGTCCTAAGATCCTTGATCAAAGAGAATTAGGTACAGGTAGGGTAGCTGCCTCTAGCTAGAGGCAGCTACCCTTAGAGAGTCAACAAGTTTTCTTATCTCTTGTGCAGCGCTCTTTGGGTCATCTGCACCTACTATTGCAGTTGTAACTCCAGGACATAAGATGCCAGTGGACATAACGTCTTTTAGATTATCTGCCCTTATACCTCCGACAGGTACGACCGGAATACTTACTGTCTGCGTGAGCCGTCGAAGGCCATCTATTCCCATAGAGGGACCTTTATCGATGGCCCATCTTGTCCTGAATAATGGCCTGGCGACTATAAAGTCAGCGCCTGCTTCCTGAGCTTCTAATGCTTCCTGGGGGTCGTAAGCACTGGCGGCTATTAGCATGGTATCCCCTACTAGCCTTCTTACGACCTCTATAGGTAGGTCTTCTGGTCCCAAGTGCACTCCATCTGCTTCTACAGCCATGGCTATATCTGGTCGGTCATTTATTATCAAGTAGGCATTATATTGCCTAGTAAGTTCCCTCAGCTGTTTGGCGACTTCATATTGCCTTCGAACGGTAGCTCTCTTATCTCTAAATTCGATAACATTAGCCCCACCCTCTAAAGCGAGCTTTGCTACCTCCGTGTGCATTCTACCACCTGATAGGTCAGGGTCCGTTATCACGTAAAGGTTAAAATCTAGTGCCTTGGTAGGCATTAACTTCACCTCCAGTAAACAAGTAGCACCTAGCGCGGAATAAAAGACTGTACTTAGTACAGCACTAATACTGCCAGCAATATAGCATAAAACTAGTTTCTGGTAAGCAAGCTATATAACCCCAGCTACAGCTAGATCCGAAATCCTAGCTATTACCGTAAGGTAGCAACTCGTTCGTGAAATAGGACTTATAGTCAGGCTCCTGCTTGAGGGGTTTATTGTCAGGACCTAGCAGATTACCTGTTTTGTACATGAAGCGTGGATAATTTGTCCATACGCTCAGATCCTGTATACCCCAGTGCTTCTTTTCTGCTTTGTATCTAGGACTCAGCCACCTCTGACTCTCTACAACCAATCCTGGATCCGGAAACGTACCCTTGGGTGCTGCCTGTATCAGTATCTTTGCCGAATCATCAGGATGCTTTATAGCATACTCATAGCCTCTAGCCGTAGCCTCCATGAATCTCTTAGCTAATTCGTGAGATCTGTCTAAGAATTTTCGGCTGGTGATTATAACTGGTGTGTAGTAGTCGGGTACACAATAGTCCTTAATATAGAATACGTTCAGTTTAAGCCCCTCTCTCTTTGCCTGAATACCTTCCCATCCCATAAATATCCATACGAAATCTGCTCTCTTGGCCTTTAGAGCTTCATATCCAAATACGTTGGTGGTTACTGTCTTGAAATCTCCCTTTCCACCGTCGCACTTTATTACTTCCGATATAACTGGTTTCTCAAAAGGAGAGCCAAAGCCAGCGTATCTTTTACCATCGAGCATTCTTGGCCTGCTAATACCGGATTCTTTCAGAGTAACCAAGGCAGAAGTGTTGTGTTGTATGATAGCAGCGACAGATACAACGTCTAATCCTGCTGCTTTGGAGGTGACGACCCCTTCCTCGAAACTGATACCGAAATCCGCCTTACCCTGAGATACTAACTGATTAGTATCTGTTTCAGAGTAAGGGAGTATCTTGAGGTTTATCCCTTTTTCTCTGTACCATCCCTTCTGCAGGGCCACATATATGCCTGTGTGGTTTGTATTTGGAGTCCAATCGAGTGCCAGCGTTACGGTCTGTAATTTCTTGTTGCTTCCTTCGCTTGAGATTGGTGTTGTTGTGAATGTACCTCTTACAACACTTGGAGTTGCTTGAGGAGCCTGGCTACCGCATGAAACTATCAGTAACATCAAGATAGTTAGGATAAGATATATTTTGCTCTTGCTGAACATACAACCTCCTACGAAGTAGCTTTTGCATGCCATGGTATTAGTTTGCGCTCGACTAGATTTGTCAGCCAGAATAGACCTACACTAAGCAATGCAGTAACACATATTGCTGCAAAGACTAGATCTGTTCTGAAAGAGTTCTTGGCTGTTTGGATGAGTATGCCCAATCCTTGATAAGCTCCAACATATTCTCCAAATATTGCTCCTATTACTCCGTAAGTAACACCGACTTTTATCCCGGAAAATAGGTAGGGTAGCGAGGCAGGTAACTGAACCTTGGTCAGCGTTTGTAGCCTATTGGCACCCATGGTCTTCAGCAGCTTTATAAGCTCCCGGTCGGTACTGCGAAGTCCATCTACCATGGCAACTACTATCGGGAAGAAAGTCACCAGCACTACGACTATGACTTTCGGAGCCAGTCCAAAGCCGAACCATAATACAAGTAAAGGAGCGAGCGCGACCATAGGTATAGTTTGAGACACTACGAGCACTGGATATAAGGTTCGATCCACGAGTTTAGAAATATCTATCAGGATGGCTAGGAACGAGCCTACTATGATCGAGATGGTCAAGCCTATGGCAGTTTCTAGTAGGGTATAGAGAGTATTGTTCAATAGATCACTTCTTGCATACCATAGGGCAGCAACTATCCTTGAAGGAGATGGCAATACCGTTTGGTCGACTCCTGCGGCTCTAACGTAAACTTCCCAGACAAGGAGCATCAGCATTATAAATAGTATTGGAAGCAGTAATTCACTATTTGACTTGTGCTTTGACTTTACTTCCTTCACCTAAACTCTCCATAATTTCCCGCTTTATTGCCAAGAATTCTTCGCTAAGCTTCATGTCCAAAGTTCGGGGCCGGACAAAAGGTACATTTAGCACCTCCAAAATTCGCCCGGGTCTTGGAGTAAATACTACAACTCGGTCGGAAAGCCATATAGCCTCTTCGATATCGTGTGTAACCAGCAGCGTAGGTATCTTGATTTCGTCCCATACGCGCATTAGCCAAGTCTGCATTTCGACTCTGGTTAGTGCATCCAGGGAAGCAAAGGGTTCATCCAGCAGCATAGCCCGACCTTCACAGCACAGAGTTCTTATAAAGGCTACTCTCTGTCGCATGCCTCCAGATAATTTGGAAGGAAGTACGTCCTCAAAACCTTTTAGTCCTGCCAGTCGAAATAGTTCTTGAGCTCTACGCCTAGCGGTTCTCTTATCGACACCCTTGAGTTCTAATCCTAGTATTGAGTTGTCGAGAGCAGTACGCCAAGGTAATAACAAGTCCTTCTGAGGCATATAACTAACACGTCCTAGCCTATGGGTGGAACTACCGATAAGAACCTTCCCCTGTGTTGGCTCTTCCATACCTGATATGATGTTTAGTAATGTTGTCTTGCCACAGCCACTAGGACCTATTAGGGATACAAATTCTTGGTCATATACTGTAAGATCGACGCTATCCAAAGCTTTTGTAGCCGTAGCGCCCTCGCCGAATACTTTGGATATCCCAATTACTTCAATGGCGATGTTAATCTCTGTTGACATGTCCCATCACTCCCAAACAAAAAAGCCGTCGGGTAGAAGCCGACGGCCAAAGAGATCTATGTGATTCCCTGCGCCAGCATTACCCGGTTCAGGTTCCAACGGTCGGTGGAGCTCCCTGGGGATTGTCCACCCTCTCAGCCCGGCTGACCCGAGCTCCCGTATCCTCAATATTTACTTGTCACCAGACTATAGCAACGCCGATAACCTTTGTCAATCTAGAAGTTGGCAATCTAGACCCTACTGGTAATGTTTATCATAGCCTCGTGTAGTTTGCCGTTCGAGGCAACTATTTCGTTCTTATAGCTAGTAAACTTACCCCCATAGAAGTCAGTTACCTTACCTCCCGCCTCCTGAACTATTATAGCTCCTGCGGCTATATCCCAAGGGAAAACATATCTTTCATAGTATGCATCCATCTGCCCTGTTGCTACATAGCAAAGATCTAGCGAGGCAGATCCTAGCCTTCGTACTCCTTGAGCATGCAATGTGAAGTAAGTCCATAGCTCTATTATGCTCGAGACCTCTGACCTATCATATGGAAATCCTGTGACCACAAGGGAATGTATCAAATCCTCAGTATCTGAGACCTGTATAGGTTTGCCGTTCTTTAGGGATCCTTCGCCCCTGGCTGCCGTGAACATCTCATCCGATATGGGGTTGTAAACCACTCCGAGTATCGTCTCTTCCTGATGCTCAAGGGCTATGGATACTGCGAACAGAGGAAAGTTGTGCGCGAAGTTTGTGGTGCCATCTAAGGGGTCGATTATCCACCTGAGAGGCTGAGTGCCCTCCTTGATACCACTCTCTTCCGCGTATAAACCATGATCAGGAAATGCCTTGTGTATAGTTTCTATGATTGTCTTTTCAGATTCAAAATCCGCGGTTGTTACTAAATCCACCCGGCCTTTATAGTGAACCTGTACACCTTTCTCAAACATGCTTCTCAGGACTTTTCCGGCCTTGTAAGCTGCCTCGATAGCTACTTCCAGCTCTTTTTGCACTCTCTTTTCTCCGATCGATCAGATAATTGGTTTCCTTAGGCATTTTAGTACAATCGGGCCTGGGATTCTCCGATGTTGTATTTGCGGATACACGTTAGTACATATATGATTGATCTAGCTAGAAACATGATGCTTCAGGAGTAAAGCTTTCCATGAGTAAGCGGGTCGATGTTGAGACCAGGGTTCGTGAGCTTGCATCTAAGCACCCTGGTTGGACTCCCAGTCAAATAGCTATTTACCTTCAAGGAGAGAATATCAAGATCACGAGCGACGAAGTTAGGAGAATACTAAGAGGCTCTCAAACTGGTTCGTCAGCACGCACGCGCTCTGCCACACCTGTTACCCGACATACTAGTAGCTTGCCTATAGGTACTATCTTCGGGCTAATCTTTTTCATAATTCAGACAGCTGTGTCCTATGTAGATCCCAATAACTACTACCTTTATGCTGAGATTGCATTAGCAGTGATCGCAGTTGGGCTTATAATATGCGGTGCCTTAGCTTCTCGTATTGGAGCTCTAGCTGCGAATGCTGGAGCATTGGCCGGTCTTGTATTTGGCATAGTCAGCTTTTTGCTCTTAGTAGTATCATATAATTTCTTCCCAGGGATCTATTCTAAGTTGCACTATGATGTTTATCCAACAGCACGAGAGTTTATACCCAACGGTCTAGTTCTTTATGTTGCTTTCTTGATTGTCTCTGTAGTAGCTGGGTTCGTCCTAGGATGGATAGGAGGGAGGCTATTTGGACGTAGAAAGAGGAGAGTTGCATTTCAGTAGCTTTTAGCTGATCATAGGGCTAAAAAGTTGAGGAAAATGCATGCTTGCCAACCTTATAAAAGGTGTTCCATACTCGTTCAAGCCCCTGCTTAGTCCTGCAAGTTGGGTGCTCTATGACCTTGCGAATACCATATTCAGCTTTGCTGTACTCAGTTTTTATTTCCCTCTGTGGCTCAAGGCTGTTGGAGGCTCGGATCAAATTTTTACTAACGCTCTGGCTGTCTCTTACTTGTTGGTCTTCATTACGGCTCCAATCCTAGGTGCTGTATCAGATCAAGCCCGTCGTAGAATACCCTTTCTCGTAATTACTACCTTGATATGTGTAGGATTTACATTTTTCCTGGGAAGTGATGGGCTTCTGTTGTCTCTAGCACTAGTTGCTATTGCTAACTACTTCTACCAGGTAGGGTTGATATTCTACGATGCTTTGTTAGCTGATGTTAGTACTGAGAAAAACCGGGGACTTATCGGAGGCATAGGCGTTGGATTAGGATACTGTGGATCTATAGTTGGTCTACTAATTGGTAGCTTAGTACTAGGCGATAGCACATCAACTGATAGATACAGTTTGGTCTTCAAGGGTATAGCCTTATCCTTCTTATTGTTTTCTTTGCCTTGTTTTTTTCTTGTAAGAGAGAAAGAAAGGCGTGCACTCGTAGTGTCCCCAGCTTCTGCTGCGGCAGAAGTACTGCATAACCTTAGAAATACATGGGGGCTTATGAGGCGTTGTGAAGGACTTGGCAGATTCCTCTTAGGCAGGGTTTTTTATACAGATGCAGCTAATACCCTTATATTAGTCATGGCTATCTATATGACTGAGGAGATTGGGCTAAGTAGGACGGATGCTGAGAAGATAGCATTTGTTAGCATCATAGCTGCGATATTCGGAGGCATCCTCTGGGGCGTAATAGTTGACCGTGTGGGACCCAAAAGGACGCTGGAAATGGTCCTGATCCTTTGGATGATAGTGCTTGCCTCGGGCATAGCTGTTCCTATCCTTCATTTGAGCTCGCAATTCTTTTGGTTGATAGGTTGCCTAGCAGGTATAGCCTTGGGAGGAACATGGAGTTCTGATAGACCGATGATGATAAGGCTATCGCCGCGTGACTACCTGGGGCAGCTTTACGGATTGTACAGTATGGCAGGTCGTTTTTCAGCTATAGTTGGACCAGTGCTTTGGGGATTAATAGTTGATACATGGGGACTTGGGCGACCATTGGCGGTAGCTATCTTACTGATCATGATCTTAATTAGCTATCTGCTTCTGCGTAAAGTAGATGATGGTGTGAGAGCTTGGATGGGAGAAAAATATGTGCCCGTTACCACATATTTGCAGTAACGGGCACAACCCAAAATATAAGATTTTATGCTTGTCTATACTTCGGCTGCTTCAGGCTCTCTAGCTTTGGCACTGAACTGGATCTGTCCATTCACATAATCTACTAAGATAGTATCTCCATCCCTAAATTCGCCTTGCAAGATCCTCATAGCCAGAGGCTGGACAACTTCCTTCTGTATAACCCTCTTTAGGGGACGTGCGCCATACACCGGGTCGTATCCAGCGAGCGCTAGATGCTCCTTAGCACTTGGCGTTAGCTCCAAGGTCATGTGCCTGTCCTTGAGCCTTTCCCTTAGGCTATTTAGCTGCAGCTCTACTATCTGCTCGATCTGCTCAACCCCTAGAGGCTTGAATATCACTATCTCATCTATTCTATTGATCAACTCCGGCCTGAAGTGTGCTCTCACTGCATCCATGACTCTGCTTCTAACCTCTTCCCAGCTCAGGCCAGGTTCCATGATCCATTGACTACCAAGGTTCGAGGTCATGATTATTATGGTATTTCTGAAGTCTACAGTTCTCCCTTGCCCATCAGTGAGCCTACCATCGTCCAGCACCTGCAGGAGTATGTTCAGGACTTCAGGGTGAGCTTTCTCTACTTCATCGAATAGTATCACGCTGTAAGGCCTTCTTCTCACTGCTTCGGTCAACTGCCCAGCCTCTTCATATCCAACGTATCCAGGAGGAGCTCCTATGAGCCTGGATACAGAATGCTTTTCGGTATACTCGCTCATGTCTATTCTGACCATAGCCCGCTCATCGTCGAATAGAAACTCGGCTAGAGCTCTGGCAGTTTCGGTCTTACCTACTCCTGTTGGACCCAAGAACAGGAAGGACCCTATAGGGCGATTAGGATCCTGCAACCCAGCTCTCGCGGCTCTTATGGCGTTAGCCACCGCAGATATAGCCTCATCCTGACCGACAACTCTCTGTCTCAGATATTCTTCCATGTGGATAAGTTTCTCCACCTCGCCAGATAGTAACTTGCTAACAGGTATGCCTGTCCAGCGGCTAACTACTTCTGCTATATCCTCTTCAGTCACCTCCTCTTGTACCATTCGGTTTTCGGAGGTCCTTGCAAGTCGCTCCTCTAGCTCTTTGAGCCTCCTCTCCAGATTAGTCAGGTCAGAGTACTTGAGTTGAGCAGCCCGGTTGTAGTCGTAACTCCTCTCTGCCTGCTCGATCTCATGCTTGACCCTATCTATACTCTCCTTTACAGAGTTTATTTCCTGTAGCAGGGACTTCTCTCTTTCCCACTGCATACGCAGGGCTTCTCTCTTTTCCTTGAGATCAGCCAGTTCCTTCTCAAGGTTAGCTAGTCTCTCCTTAGAAGCTTCATCCGTCTCCTTCTTGAGAGCCTCGCGCTCTATCTCTAGCTGCAAGATCCGACGCTCAAGCTCGTCGAGCTCCACTGGCATGGAGTCTATCTCCATCCTTATCTTAGACGCTGCTTCATCCACCAGGTCTATAGCTTTGTCTGGTAGAAAACGATCCGATATGTATCTATGAGAGAGTACCGCAGCTGCCACTAAAGCGCTGTCTCTGATTCTCACGCCGTGATGGACTTCGTACCTCTCTCTTAGACCTCGCAGTATGCTGATGGTATCTTCTACAGAAGGTTCGCTAACGTAAACGGGCTGGAACCTTCTCTCCAGGGCAGCGTCCTTCTCTATATACTTGCGGTACTCATCCAGAGTAGTGGCACCTATAACTCTGATCTCACCTCTAGCTAGCATAGGCTTAAGTATGTTCCCTGCATCTATTGCGCCTTCTGCAGCGCCTGCACCCACTACAGTATGAAGCTCATCTATAAACAGGATGATCTTGCCTTCGCTGCTGGTTACCTCTTTGAGCACGGCCTTCAGTCTTTCCTCAAACTCACCACGGAACTTTGTGCCTGCCACCATGCCAGCTAGATCAAGCTGGATTATTCGGCAGTTTTTGAGACTCTCTGGTACATCTCCACGTACTATTCTCTGGGCTAATCCCTCGACTATGGCTGTCTTGCCTACCCCAGGCTCGCCTATAAGTACTGGGTTGTTTTTCGTGCGTCTGGATAGCACCTGAATAACGCGCCGAATCTCTTCGTCTCGACCTATCACTGGGTCTAGCTTGCCTTGCTCAGCCAAAGCTGTGAGGTCACGTCCGTACTTCTCAAGAGCCTGGTATTTCTCCTCGGGGTTAGGATCTGTGACCTTCTGGTTACCCCTTACCTTAGACAACGCTTGCAACACGGTATTCCTGTCAAGGCCCCTGCTTCTTAGTATTCTCCCAGCGGTGCCCATGTCTTCACACAGAGCCAGTAATAGGTGCTCTGTGCTCAGATATTCGTCCTGCATCTGTTGAGCTTCTCGCTCAGCATTAGAGATGATTCTTGATAGTGCAGGCGAAAGGTAAACCTGTACACCCGTGCCACTTACTCTTGGTAGTCTACTAAGCTCAGCCTCTAGTCCCCGCACTAAGTCTTCAGGTGAAGATCCAGCAGACCTAACAACCGCCGGTACGATGCCGTTTTCCTGAGTAAGCAGAGCATAAAGCAGGTGCTCAGGCTGTATTTGACTATGGCTCCTGTTTTCAGCCTCTCTTTGAGCTTGAATAATTGCCTCTCTAGCTTTTTCGGTCCAACGCTCTGCGTTCATGTTGATCACCTCTATAGTTCATTCTTGCTCTTCCTCTCCTGACCATTCACGCATTGAATGCCAGGATCTCCGTAGTCTCAAGACTTCCCTAATACCAGCGTAATTGATGCCCTTCTTAGCTAGCCGGGCTATCTCTATAATTAACTCTACGTCTTCGTCGGAGTACCTTCTTGTCTGTCCTTCGGTCCTAGCAGGACTAATCAACCCGTATTCCTCGTATTGCCTCAATGTATGAGTAGGTACTCCTGTCATGATGGAAACTACACTTATTGAATACTTTGGGAACTTTCTGTCTTCATGATAGTTCTGGTTGCTATCCTTTCTCATACTTCATCCTACTAAATCTAAGAATTTTTGTCAAGTTTTATGTATAACAATGGTAAGCATGAATTATAAGGTTACAAAACTTGCATGACGTTTGCTGTTCATAATTTTACCTAAATATCTCAGACATTGATTGCTTTACACTGCGATAAACGGGGATATAGAATGCCTAGGTGATTTAATCTGAGGTATTGTGTATGAGTAAAAAGATCTTCTACAACGCTCGCTTTCTAACGCTCAGGTCCCAAGAGGAGGTTGTCGAAGCTATTGCGGTTCAGGATGGCAGAATAGTCGCTCTGGGCTCTCGAGGTGATTGTGAGAGCGTACTTGGTACTGGTTTCCAGAGTATCGATCTATTTGGATACTGCGTAATACCTGGATTGACGGATAGTCACATCCATTTTGCTGAGTTCTCGAAAAAACAGGATTGGCTTGATCTTTCTGAAGTTAATTCGCTGCAAGACACTCTACAGAAGGTAGCACAGAGAGCTTCAGCTCTCCCAGCGGGTTCTTGGTTACTTGGAAGTGGTTGGACGATGAATAATTGGCAAGATGCTAATAGACCACCCTCTAGGCGAGATCTTGATAACATAGCCCCTGACCACTTAGTGGCACTCTTTAGCAGGGATTTCCACTCTGTATGGGTCAATACTCTTGTGTTAGAGCGTGCGGGAATCTCTAGAGATACTTCTGCGCCTCCAGGAGGTGAAATAGCTAGAGATGAATCAGGAGAACCTACTGGTTGGCTTTTAGAGAATGCTCAAGACCTGATAGATCATCTTCTACCGGATTACTCTCAGGAGCTGCCTGAGCTTATAGCGAAAGCCTCTTATAAGCTGCTCTCCAGAGGTATCACTTCCATACATGATTTTGATGGTGTAGATGCTATAGAGGCTTATAAACAGCTATCCTCCAACAGGAAGATTGGGTTTAGAGTATATAAAACTATACCAGCTTACTATCTGGAAACTGCTATAGAGCAAGGCCTCAAGACCGGGCATGGTGATGAATGGTTCAGGATAGGGCCCGTTAAATTCTTCTCCGATGGTGCTTTAGGTTCTCGTACTGCTGCAATGCTCGAGCCCTATTTAGATGATCCTAGTAACACTGGAATAGAGGTAATGAGTCTTGAGGAATTGAAGGAAGGTATATATAAGGCCAACAATAACGGTATCGCTTGTGCTATACATGCCATTGGAGATAGGGCTAATCGGAACGTCCTAGATGCATTCGAATACAACTTTGGAATTGACACGAATTTCAGAGGCTTCAGAAACAGGATAGAGCATGTACAGCACCTCCATCCTAATGACCTTCCTAGACTCGCACAGCTAGGGATAATAGCCTCGATGCAACCCATTCATTGTATCTCTGATATGATGGCTGTAGACAAGCTGCTTGGTGATAGGGGGAAGTTTTCCTACGCTTGGAAAAGTCTGTTAGCCCAGGGAACAAGCTTGGCCTTTGGCTCAGATTGCCCTGTAGAAACCCTAGATCCTTTTGTCGGAATATATGCGGCTGTTACAAGGCGCAGGCATGAGTACGCTCCAAATGGATGGTATCCTGAGGAAAGGATATCAGTTTATGATGCACTGCGCGCCTATACATTCGGTGCCGCTTATGCTTCTGGGGAGGAATCTATAAAGGGTGTCATTGACGTTGGCATGCTTGCAGATTTTGCAGTAGTGTCATGTGATCCTTTACATTGTGATCCCGAAGCTTTGCCGGAGACGAAGGTACTCGCTACCTACGTAGGTGGAGAGGAAGTCTATACATCTTAAGTTGGAGGTTTTTGATGAACGAGTCTCTTTTGCGCGGTCTGCTTACCACTCCTGGTGTATCCGGTAGAGAGGAAAAAATAAGAAAGTATGTCATAGATCAACTCTCTTCTCTCGTCGACGAGGTTAGCGTCGACGCTATGGGTAATGTTATAGGGGTGAAGCATGGAGAAGAACCTAGTGTAATGCTTTCAGCACACATGGATACCATAGGATTTCTCGTCAGCCACATCGATGATGATGGCTTTATACGCTTTGTACCAGTTGGAGGTTTCGACCCTAGGACCCTGGTGATGCAGAGGGTAATAGTCCATGGGAAGAACGATTACCCCGGGTTGGTATCCCCTTCTTCTAAACCTATACATCTCAGTAGGCCAGAGGATCGAGACAAAGCTATAAAAATAGAAGAGCTCTTTATAGATCTCATGATGCCGCCTGACAAAGTCAAAGAGAATGTGCAGGTAGGCGATCCTATTTCACTTTGTCGAGAAGTGCTCGTCAATGAGTGGTCATTTGCTAGTGCATACCTAGATGACCGCATTGGGGTTTACATAATGCTAGAGGCTCTCAAGAGAGCCTCTCCCAAGGTCAAGGTGTATGCTGTGGCATCGGTACAGGAAGAGGTGGGTCTCCGGGGAGCCCGTACTAGTGCTTATGGTATAAATCCAAGCATAGGTGTTGCTATTGATGTAACTATTGCGGGCGATATACCCGGGATGGATAAAACTCAGCAGGTTACATCTTTAGGCAAAGGAGCTGCTATCAGCATAATGGATGCTGATTCGATTTCTGATCCTAGACTAGTTTCACAGTTTAGATCTGTAGCGGAGAAGTACAATATTCCATATCAAATGGAAATTTTGCCTAGGGGAGGCACAGATGCCGGGGCCATCCAGCAAGCGCGTGCAGGGGTGCCGGTAATAACGCTTTCCATACCAGTAAGATATATACATACTGTTAACGAATCTGCCAGGATATCTGATCTAGAAGCTACGGTTGATCTTCTGGCTAAGTTTTTGGAACATGCCCACGAGGTGGATCTATCATGGTAAGCAGATCTGATGGTAAACCTCTAGGATTCAATACCCGGCTTGTTCACTCGAGCACGTGCAGCTCACGAGTAGGAGACGTAAAGCCCGTAGTTCCTCCTATCTATTCTAGCGTTACCTATGTTTCTGAAGATCCAGCAGATCTTAAGGCCATTCTGCTTGGTGAGAAAGAAGGATACGTATACAGCCGTAATGGTAACCCTACGATATCTGAACTAAGAAAAGCTATAGCTGATATAGAGGCAGCTACAGATGCTGTAGTCTTTGCTAGTGGTATGGCGGCTATCCATGCTTCGCTGATTGCACTTGGCGTATCTCCTGGGACTAAGATTGTTGCCAGTAAGGACCTGTACGGCGTTACTGTTTCCCTGCTGAATGAGGTTATTAGACCTTTAGGAGTCGAGGTAATTTACACAGATCTGACCGATATAGAGAACGCTGAGCGCGTGATTACCTCTCAGAAGCCGCTAGTAGTGTTCTGTGAAACAGTATCTAATCCTTTGTTGCGAATAGTGGATATCAGGGCTCTAGCGGATATAGCTCATGCTGTAAGAGCTTTTCTCGTTGTGGATAATACTTTCTGCACTCCCCTTATGGTCAGACCTCTTGAGCTGGGAGCAGATATATCTCTGAACTCTACTACCAAGTATATTAGTGGCCATGGGGATGTGGTCGGAGGATGTGCTGCGGGGGCTTGGGACGTGTGTGGCCGGATGCAATCTGTAGCCATCTATAGTGGGGGCGTAATGGGTCCTTTTGAGGCTTGGCTTACTCTGCGAGGCATGAGGACGCTAGGGCTAAGATTTGCTAAACAGTGTGAGAATGCTCAGGCTATAAGCCGGCTTCTAAAGGATCATCCAGCAGTATCTACAGTAAATTATCCCGGCCTCGAGTCTCACCCACAGCATGATCTTGCTTCTGACATGTTCCATGGAACATACGGAGCTATGCTATCCTTCAGACTCAAAGACGATACAGTTGAGTCTGCTTATAGATTTATGCGTGCCTTGAAGATATGTCTACCTGCAACTAGCCTTGGTGATGTCTTCACCCTAGTTCTTCATCCTGCTACTAGCTCTCACCTTACCATGAATGAGGAGAGCAGACTTGCTGCTGGTATAACTCCGGGGTTAGTGAGGATATCTGCCGGTATAGAAGACACAGATGATATATTGACGGATATTGCTAACGCGCTCGATGCAGTCTAAAGATATCTCCCTTGAGAGAAAACTCTCAAGGGAGATAAGTCCTAATTTATTAGGACCCAGGACGAATCTCTCGACCGTAGTGTCTATCCTCACCAGTGATTGGTCTCGTTCTAAACCCAGGTATTTCCTGCGGTTTTCTTAGGCTATTGTTCTCATGCCAAGCCATAATTAGGAGCACAAACGATGCAGGCAGGAAAAATAGCCCTGTAAAGTAGACAAATGGAATAAAGTTTCCATCGTCCATCATGGGCACAAAGCCTAGCCCCCTTATAATGGCGGCTATAGGTGCTATAAGGCCCATCAAAGCCGATATGCCTGCCCAATATAGGTAGGCGCGCAGGGACCTGTCCACAAATCTTAATCCAATAACACTGGCCAGGAGCAACCCGATCGAGATGATGGTGAGTATGATTAAGATTATTTGTATTGGATGCATATCTACAATTTACTACAAGTGAGCGCTTCTTGCCAAGCCTAAACAATAGCTTCAGGGAATAAAGTTTGCTGCCTAAGATAGGTAGGAGAATAGGAGGCAGAAAACAGGCATGAAGATTTGCTTTCTCGGCGATGTAATGCTCGGAAGAGGGGTGAATGAAGCTTCCAGGCACATGTCTCCCCAGGAGCACTGGGGTGATACTCTCGAGCTGTTGAGTTTGGCAGACTTGCGTATTATCAATCTAGAGTGTGCTATTACTGATTACCATATCCCATGGACAAAGACTCCCAAGGTATTCCACTTCAGAGCTGACCCCAGAGCAGTAGAGATCCTTAAGACTGCTCACATAGATATATGTTCTCTAGCTAACAACCATACTCTGGATTTCTGTGAACAGGGCTTACTTGACACGCGAGAGTATCTGCTTAAAGCTGGTATTTGTCCTGTAGGTGCTGGGAAAGATATTTATGAAGCTTCTAAGTCTTGTATAGTGAAGGCTGATAACTTCATAGTAGGTGTAGTAGCTTTTACCGATAACGAACCTACGTTTGCTGCTGGTGAAAATAAACCCGGGACAAACTATCTAGAGGTATCTTTGGATCCATCCGTTCTAACTAAGGTAGAGACAGCTATCCAGCGGACACGAGATCTGGGAGCTGATGTGGTGATATTCTCAGATCACTGGGGACCCAACATGAGATTGCGTCCCTCACCTCTATTTAGGCAGTTTGCTCACCGAGTCATCGAATTAGGCGCTGATGTTTTCTACGGCCATAGTGCTCACATATTTCAAGGCATAGAGATATATCAACATAAGCTGATACTCTACGATACAGGAGATTTTATTGACGATTATGCTGTTGATCCTGTCCTACACAATGATTGGTCTTTTGTATTTGAATGCTCGTTTGAAGACCATAGCTTTTCATCCCTGACCCTTTATCCAGTTAAGCTTTCTTTTGCACGTGTGCAAAGGGCGAGGGGCCAAGAGTGTCAACAGATAATCCGCAGGATGTTGGAGCTGTCTGCTGAGTTAGGGACTAAGTTAGATGTACGAGATGAACTTATAGTATACCAAGTATGAGGTTATTGCATAACTGAGTTATGGTTCTTCTATGTGTTGGGGGATTACAATAGGTTGTGATCTGTTACATCTGGAGTTGTAATAAATGGATTTACTTGAGCTGTTAGGAAGGGTACTAGGTATAGTTGTTATCGATTTGGTTTTGAGTGGAGATAATGCAGTTGTCATCGGAATGGCTGCCCGAAAGCTCCATGGTAAGCAAAGAAGAAGGGCTATAGTCCTTGGGGGAGCTGCTGCCATAGTACTTAGGATGACCTTTACTGCCTTGGCCGCAGTGTTGCTCAATATTCGTCTCCTAATGGCTATAGGTGGTACCGTCCTTATATGGATAGCTTTTAACCTCTTGTCTCCTGAGTCCGATGGTGTCGGCGAAGTGGAGGCAGCCCGAGGAATCTTGGATGCTATGAGAATCATTATCTTGGCCGATCTGATAATGAGCCTGGACAACATACTAGCGGTAGGTGGAGTATCTCATGGTCATATCGGGCTATTGGTCTTTGGACTTGCGCTGAGCATTCCCATACTTATGACTGGAGCCAGCTTGGTTGCTCTGCTGGTAGACAGATTCCCATGGCTAGTGTGGCTTGGGGCAGTTATTCTTGCTTATACTGCTGGCCAGATGATTATAGAGGATCCTATAGTACATGATCTGCTAGAGGATATACCTCATATATCTAAACTATTCCCATTCGCTGTCATAGTTTTCGTAGTGCTCATCGCAATTTCTAGGGGCAATATCCCAAGGTTCTATTCTCGCAAGTCTCAAAGGTATGAAGAAGATCCATCGCCTAGTAAACCGCGTGTTGATTCTCATATCAGCGTAAAACACTAAGGAGTATAAGTATGAGTCAGCCTTCTGAAGCTGCGAGCCTCGCTTTACACCATCTAGCAATAAGACCGGATACACGTACTTCGGGTTCAAATCCCTGTATTGTTATGCTTCACGGTAGAGGTAGTAATGATGAAGATCTAATAGGCCTGGCACATGAACTGGGAGAAGATCTATTTTATATTTCTGTTAGGGCTCCGTTTGAACTTGGCTTTGGCTATCATTGGTATGAATTCATAAGTGTTGGCACTCCTGAAAAGACGACATTCAAGAGATCTATAGAGCTGCTCAGGGAGTTCCTAACTAAATTACCTCAATCGTATCCCATAGACCCAAGCAAGATCTACTTGCTTGGGTTTAGTCAAGGAGCCGTTATGGCTGGGTCTATTCTACTTCAGGACCCAGGCGTTGCTGCAGGAGCAATTATGCTAAGTGGTTACGTGGTTACACCCAGAGATGATAACGGGGATTCTTCTCTAGCTAACAAGCATTTCTTTGTTGCTCATGGTCTGTACGACGATGTCATTCCTGTAGATTTTGGAAGACAAGCCTCAATAGTGCTTAAAGAGCATGGTGCAGATGTTACCTACAAAGAGTATCCCATAGCTCACTATGTATCAAACGAAGAAGTAAGTGATCTGAAATCATGGATCGCGCGTAAGCTAAATGCATCTTCTAGTTGTTGAGTGGCCCTTATATCACTTAGCTCATGATAATCGACCTACAAGTCTGATACACTGTCTAACTGTGATGTGAATGTGGTGTTAGGTTAGTGTTTTTAGGGGGGATGATGTTTATTCGGACTATTAGGGTAATTCTTGCTTTTCTTATATCTACAGGACTAATTCTTTCTCATATAAACGGCTCCCAAGCTTCAGATACAGAGTATTACCTGGTAATAGTCAAGAATAGGCAAAGGCTATACTTAGCCAGAGGCAATCCTGATTCTCCGCTTTGGTCAGATGTCATAAAAGAAATTCCCGTCACCACTGGCGCTCTTTGGACCCAGAAGGGTCTAGAAACACCTAGTGGATATTTCAAGGTTATAGAAAAATCTAACAGACCTAATCAGGGTGGTTATGATTTCTCCGATACAGGGGATGTTGTGCTCACCCCGTATTTCATGAGGTTAGCCATACCCAATAGAGGCGGTATAGGTATACACACCTATAAGGGTTATACGCTAAAGATATGGCGATTTGGTGTCCCTGGAGGGGAGAGTACTCATGGTTGTATTGCAGGGCCACCTAACGATATTCAGGATCTTTATAAGAATTACGTAATACCTGGTAAGACTAGGGTCTGGATAGTAGATGATGCTTCCGAGGCTTTCAAGGATATAAAACCACCCGAACCGGCTAAAGTGACTGTGGTCAATAATAAAACCTGGGAAATTGTGGAAAGTCCTACCAATGAGCAGTTCTACGCGATAGATATGCTATCAGATGATCTAGGTTGGGCTGTGTCAGGAGATGCTTATTATAATCCTCGCACTAACAAGTACGGCTGGAGAAGCCATATATGGAAGTGGGATGGTAATAAATGGACATTAGAACAGACCATACCTTATTGGATACACAGCATCTACATGTACAGTCCCAATGAAGGGTGGGCAGTAGGTCAAAACTATATGGGTGGTTTCCATTACGACGGCACTAAATGGACCAGGGTAGATAGACCAATTCCCAGGGTGCCCTACATGAGCGATGTGGACATAATCTCTCCAGATAATGCATGGATGGTCGGAGGTGGTGGGGAGATTTTCCATTGGAATGGCCGTGGATGGAAGGTAGATGTAGAACCAGATATCATGAAGACTTTGAGGGCGGTGTCTATTCTTCCAGATGGTATCGGTTGGGCAGTTGGAGGCGGATGGGATACTGTTACAAAAGAGACAATCCCTATGGTGGCACGTTTTGTCAATGGGGATTGGAAAGCAGTTGATGTGCCCATAAAGGAGTTGTTTTATGGAGTCGACACTCTAAGCGATGATGATGCGTGGGCAGTGGGTTCTGGCGGAGCAATAATCCACTGGGATGGACACGAGTGGAAGCAAGTTTCGAGTCCTACCAAAGACAGACTTAGTGATGTAGTTATGCTTAGCTCCAATAACGGTTGGGCTGTAGGTGACGAGAAGGGAGTAGCTTTGCATTGGGATGGTAGATCCTGGTACAAGGTAAAGCTACCACTGAATGAAAAGTTCTATGAGCTGGATGCTTTACCTAGTGGTACTGTTTGGGCTGTGGGTAGCCATGGATCTATAATCAGGTTGACCGACGTTGGCAAGTCCTCCGGCTCAAAGAATATTGCTGGAAATCCTTCTTCATCGGACGAAGGACCAAGTAAGGATAAGGAGGTTGCCGATAATAATAGCGCTGAGAGTCCTAAGCCTTCGCCTGAACCTACACAGATTATATCTAACGATGGCAAGTCAAGTGGAAACAGCTCTGATACAGGTATCGAGGCTCAGGATGGTAATTTCTCTAAGATAACCCCAACGCCTCCATCAAGCGATAGTGATTCGGATCAGGCATCGTCTACAGTATCTTCAGGGTCTGGGTTACCGGTCATGCCCGTTGTAGCCACAGGGGGACTGTTGATAGCTTTGGTTGTTGGGTTAATTCTCAGAAGGCTGTTGTAAACAAGCTGGTCGGAGCCTTAGAAAACATGTAACTTTCGCTAGGTTCCGACCAGCTTTTTATTTAATGCAGCTAACGCAGGGTGAGCCCCAAGGTTGTGGCTATTTGCCTAAGTACACATGCTTTGTTAGTATCATCGTTCTGAATGATCTCTTCCGATAGACTTCTTAGGAGCTCTACTGCCTTGGGAGTGTTCAAGTTATCTTCCATTGCTTGCCTGAAAAGTTCAAACTCATATGTATCGTGAAGCTCTGTATTGTCTGCTGGTGCTCGGCTTGCGGCTATCCTGATCTTTTGTGCCAGCTTTTCCGCTTCTTCAATCATGCTGTCCTGGTATTCCCAGCTTTCTTGATAATGGTGAGATATTAGTACTAACCTCACAGCATCTGGAGAATAGTTCTGTAAAAGCTTATCTACGAGCACTAGATTTCCTAGGCTCTTGCTCATCTTTTCACCTTGATATCTCAGCATGCCTACATGTACCCAGTGCTTTACAAAAGGTGAGATTCCAGTGTAGCATTCGGATTGTGCTCTCTCACATTCATGATGAGGAAATATGAGGTCAGCCCCACCTCCATGAATAGTTAGAGAAGCTCCCAAATACTTTAGGGACATAGTTGAACACTCGATGTGCCATCCTGGCCTCCCCTTGCTCCATGGGCTGTCCCAGGCAGGCTCATCTTCCGCGCTCCTTTGCCAGAGTAAAAAGTCTAGAGGATCATCTCGTAGAGGATCATCTGGATTTCCGCCCCTTTCGCGAGCTATAGCTATCATTTCTTCTCGGCTCAGCTTACTCAGCTGGCCAAAGCCTTCATACGTGTCTATGTCGAAGTATACGTTGCCATTCCTGACGTAGGCATGCCCTCTATCTATTAGCTTTGAAATTATTTCCACCATACCGTCTATTTCTTGAGTAGCGTGAGGATAGTGATCAGGCATCCTAACATTCAAAGCCCTAAGATCAGAGAGAAATCTGTTAGTTTCTCTTTCTGCGAGGTCAAGATAGAACATATTGAGTTCTTTAGCTTTCCTTAGTATATCGTCATCTATGTCTGTTACGTTTTGGGTATAGATGACTTGGTATCCCGTAGATTCCAGGTATCTTATCAATACATCAAAAGTTATATACAGAAATGCATGTCCTAAATGAGTAGTGTCATATGGTGTAATACCACAGACGTAGACGGATACCCTACCATCTTCGCCAGCTAAGGGTTTGATCTGATTTGTGAGTGTGTCATAAAGTTTCATACAGTAAGATAAAATCCTCCTCTCTTGGCGGATGGGTGTTGTGATTAACAACCTGCGGACCTATTATACACTTACGTACAACTAGTACTATTCTAGGTATCATGCAGCACTTTCGGCATGTTTGGAGGCGCTATGACAATCTATGATGTTACTGTGCCTATACAAGAAGGTCTCCCAGTATGGCCTGGCGAAGAGGGGCCGACCATCAAACGCACTTCTAGTATAGATGCTGGAGATAAGGCGAATGTCAGCCTAATAAGAATGGTAACTCATACGGGCACTCATGTGGACGCACCCCTGCATTTTTTGCCAAGGCTAGAAGCATTGATCGTGTGCCGTTAAGCATACTGTGCGGTCCGTGCCTTGTAATAGAGAAGATAGGTAGTGGTCATATATCTGCAGGTGATATACCAGAATTACCTTCTCATATAACACGAGTTTTGTTCAAAACCACCAATTCTACCTTATGGGAAAATCCAACTCATGATTTTGTCAACGAGTATGTGTGCCTTGAACCGGAGGCGGCCGAATTACTAGTTAGAAAGGGAGTTCAACTAGTTGGCATGGATTATATGTCTGTAGAGCCACCTACAAGTCAGGAAAATCCAATACATAGGCTGCTATTAGGGAACGGTATAGTTATTATCGAAAACTTGGATTTACGTGATATTTCTCCAGGGGAATATAACCTGGTGTGCCTACCATTAAAGCTATCTGGGGCAGATGGTGCACCTGCTAGAGTGATACTCATATCTGACAAGTGATAGAATTGTCGTGTAAGGAGTGTGTACCAATGGCTGTACGAAGAATATTACAAATGGAAAATCCAGATGATCTAAGCATTCTTCGGAAGAGGTCCTCGCCTGTGACTAAATTTGATAGCGAACTGAGGAAGCTTATTGAGGACATGATCGAGACGATGCGCGAGGCCGACGGGGTGGGACTTTCTGCAGTTCAAGTCGGGGATCTACGTAGGGTCGTAGTGATGGAGATGCCAGGGAAATACGAGCAAGATGAAGATGGTAACCAGATTGAGGTATCTCCGCCTAAGTTGTATGTAATGATAAATCCTGAGATTACAAAGGTATCTCATGATAGGATTCCTATGCAGGAGGGTTGCCTTAGTCTCCCTGGTAGATATGCTGAAGTTCCTAGAGCCCCATGGGTGGAGGTACGTTACAGAGACCTGAGCGGCAAGGAACATAAGCTTCTAGCTGAAGAACAACTTCTTAGCCAATGTATCCAACATGAGGTGGACCACCTTGATGGTATCCTGTTTACTGAGAGGATAGTTGACTGGAGTACCTTCAGAGACGAGCGCCAAAATCAGAAGAAGTCTCGCTTTCCTCTACCTAGAAGCAAGAAGATAGATCTACCTGATGAATTGTTAACTAGCAGGCGATAGTGCTCTATGCAGCATATGGAATCGAGAAGCCCCATCGTAGCTATAGGGGCTATCGTGCTTAAGGACGACCGGATACTTTTGATTCGTAGAGGTAATCCTCCTAACCAGGGTCTATGGAGCGTGCCCGGGGGCAAAGTCAAGTTGGGTGAAAAGCTACAGGACGCTGTTAGGAGGGAAATTAGAGAGGAATGCTCTATTGACTGCATTCCTCTAGATCTATACGAAGTAGTTGAGCGTATTTATCACACTCCGGATGGTGAGATATCCTATCATTACGTTATCGTCGACTTTCTAGCACTGTGGGTGGGTGGAGAACCAATTGCGAGGGATGATGCACTAGATGTTGGATGGTATGGATTAGAGGATCTCAACGGCATTCAAACTACTGAGGGATTATCAGAGGTAATTCACAAACTGCTACTGAGATATAAGTCTTACTTAAAGGCTATATACTAACCACCTATTTGGCTCATAGTCCTGTTAGCCCTCACGAAGCCTGGCTCATTTATCTTATGCTTCATTTCCTTCTTCTTGATAGCTTGCAGCATTATTTCCCCTATCTGGTCATCCGACATACCTGATCTTAGTGGAGTGCGTAGATCCGTCTCCCAAGTAGAAAACAGACAAGTCCTCAGTTGACCATCTGCAGTTATCCTAATTCTGTTACATGTGGAGCAAAAAGGCTCAGAGACTGGATTTATAAATCCTATCTCTCCTTTACCATCAGCGAACCTGTATACCCTGCTGGTAGAGGAGGGGTCCGTGTCAACTGGAACTAAGGGATATACGGCATTAATCATCTCAAATATCTCTCTGCCGGTCAGGATCTTGTCCGGGGACCAGGTTTGATCCGCATCCAAAGGCATAAACTCAATAAATCGGACTACATAAGGCTTTCTTCTGGCAAGTCGAGCGAAATCGAGTACTTCTGGCTCTGTGAATCCTCTTATAGCTACTGTGTTGATCTTGATTGGCCTTATAGTAGGATATTTCTCGAGTTCTTCCAGTCCTGCCAACACCTCAGAAAGGTGGTCTCTTCTTGTTATGTGCTGAAACTTCTCCCTCACCAGAGTGTCCAGACTTACATTTATGCGGGTGAGACCTGCTTCTGCCAGGTCTTTCGCCATCTTTCTAAGAAGGAAGCCGTTCGTTGTCAAAGATACATCTTCTAGGCCTGGGATGTTGACCAAGCGATGTATAAGCTCCGGTAGACCAGCCCTCACCGTAGGCTCGCCACCTGTGACACGTACAGACTTAATTCCTCTTTCTACAGATATTCTTACAAGGCGCTCTATCTCATCGAAGGTCAGTAGCTCAGATTTCTTCAACCATGGCAAACCCTCTGCTGGCATGCAATAAGTACACCTGAAGTTGCATTTATCTATAACGGACACTCGCAGGTCTTCTATATGTCTACCAAAGCTATCTATGAATTTTTGAGGATGATGATTGAAACTCATATCTTTATGCTCATTATACAACTGGGGGACTTTAAATTCTTCAGTTACTAAGAACTATTGCAAGTTCTGTTCAGATATAGATGGACATCAAGTATGATGCCAAGAGTCCTAAGCGATAGCTTCTGAACGGTACTGGAGTTCGTAGAGTCTATAATAATAACCTCTTTGAGCAAGTAACTCCTGATGATTGCCCTGCTCGACTATTCGACCTTTGTGCATCACTATAATGCGGTCTACGTTCTGTACAGTCGATAGCCTATGGGCTATTACTATGCTCGTCCTGCCCTTCATAATCTTGGCGAGAGCTTCTTGAATAAGCGCTTCCGTCTCGGTATCTATGCTTGAAGTTGCTTCATCTAATATCAGCAGCAACTCTGGATTGAAGGCTATAGCTCTGGCAAACGATATAAGCTGCCTTTGCCCATGGGAGAGCCCTGCACCCCTCTCTAGGACAGGCTCGTTATATTTCAAAGGCAGTTTTTCTATAAATGTATGGGCATTTACGTACCTGGCAGCCTCTTCGACTTGCCGATCACTGATGCTGGACTCGTGCAGGCGTATATTGCTAGCTATAGTTCCTGTGAACAGAAATGGATCCTGTAGAACTAACCCTATGTGCCTTCTGAGATCCTTGATTGAGATCTCTTTGATATCAATGTCATCTATAAGTATCCGCCCTTTCTGTATGTCGTAGAATCTACATAGCAGGCTTATTATGCTGGTCTTGCCTGCTCCAGTAGCGCCGACTAGCGCCACGCTCTCTCCTGGCAAAACCTTGAAACTTACATCCTTTAGCACCCACTCTTCATCATTATAGGCAAACCAGACATTCTTAAACTCAATCTCTCCTCGAATATGCTGCAGCGGCTTGGCATCAGGAGCATCCTTGATGTCTGGCTGTTCATCTAGCAGCTGGAAGATACGTTCGCAGGCAGCCATAGCGCTTTGCAAAGCATTATATTTTTCTGATAGATCTCTAATGGGTAGGAAGAATCTATCTACGTACTGGAGGAATGCTACCAAGGATCCTATGGTAAGGGTTTCTGCTATTACGCTCCTTCCTCCAAACCATATAACTAAAGCAGTGGCTGAAGCTGTAATTAGTGAGAGCAATGGTCCAAAAAGGGCAAAATAGAATAGTGATCGCAGTGCTGATTTCTTATAGTCCTGATTAAGGGCATCAAACTGTTGAAAGTTCTTATCCTCTCGATTGAATAGTTGAACTATATGCATGCCACTAACATTTTCAGATATGAATGCGTTGATACGTGATAGCCTGACTCTTAATGCCCTAAAAGCTGCACGCATCCTCTTTTGAAGAAAATTAGTGATTACCACCAGTATGGGTACAACTAGCATAGTTACTATTGCTAGCTTCCAATTGAGCCAAAATATAAGGACCGTGATACCTAACAACGTAAAAGTGTCACCGATAATCGTGACCATACCTGATGTCAGAAGCTCGTTGAGGGAGTCTACATCATTGGTGACTCTTGTTACGATCCTGCCTACTGGCGTCCTATCGAAGAAAGACAATGACAGGCTTTGGATTTTACTGAAGAGCTCCATCCTTAGGTCATACATTATCTTTTGTCCCAGGACGCCTGTTGCATAGCTCTGGAGGTAGCGAAACAGGAAGCTGAGCAAGTTTATGATAAAGTAGACAACGGATATGAACAGGAGCCCGTTAAAATTGCCTTGTGCTATGTAGTTGTCAATAGCTATTTTGATAATATAGGGACCTGCGAGATCTGTTAGGGAGGTGCTAATAAGTAGAAATACGCCTAGGATAACTAGACCCTTGTAGGGAACAATGTAAGTAAGCAGCCTCCTAATCAGATTCAGATCATATTGCTTGGCAACTATTTCCTCTTCTTGGATGACCTGACTCACTTCAACTTCTCTTTCTAATTCTTTCTTCTAAGTATAACAGTACCCATATAACAGGAGGTATTGATGATAAGACAGCTCTGGAGGCTTACTTATGCCATTAACTTGGGGGATGTAAGCATGTGTGCTCCGGCTGTGTATGCAGAGAGAAAAGGCAGAGCATGGGTATTAGAAAGGGCGGATGAAAGCGGATATGAAGGGGTTGCTTGTGTAGATGATGCTGCTAGACTGGCAGTTCTGCTGCTTAGAGCTTATAAGAGGTTTAGACTACCATGGGCTAGAGATTGGGCTCAGGGCTTGATTAAATTCGTCAAGTTCATGCAAGAAGAGGATGGTAGTTTCGCGAACTTCATACTCGATTGGGATGGAAAGAAGAATTATTATGGGCCCACGAGTTATCCTGGTGGACAGCCTTGGTTGGCTCGTGGGTTATGGGCCTTAGCTTGGCATTACATCGTGTTCAAAGACATGGACTCGCTAGAGCGTCTAAGGCGTGGTGTTGGGCTATACCTAAAGCAGTCTCATAAGTTTATGGATGTGAATGCTCTGGTTGCCTATACCCTCCTAGAGTTATATGAGCACGCTCATGATCGAGATTTTCTAGATATAGCTCTGTCTGTTTGTGAAGAAATCGCTTCTCATAAGAGAGATGGCCTATTACTAATCAGTGATGAGGATACACTCCCACATCTGTGGGGTTATATTCAGCCAGGTGTACTTTTCAAAGCTTGCCAGTATACCAATAATACAGATTGGGAGGATCTTGCTACCTACAGTCTGCATTCATATTTGGCTCCAATAGTAAGAAGCGAATTTGATAAGCCGACTACTCTCCCCTACGAGGTCAGCTCCACAGCATTTAATTTCCGAATTGCTTATGAATATACAGCTAACGAAGAATTTAGGACTTTATATGAGAAGGCTAAATCTTGGTTCTATGGTGATAATCCCGCCAAATCACCCGTGTATGATCGTAACCTTGGCATGGTGTACGATGGGATAGATAACAAATCAGTGAGTAAAAATTCAGGTGCAGAGAGCAATATCGAGGGTGCTATGGCGTTGTTTGATGATCTGCCATGGTATCAGTATAAGTTGGGTGAAGTAGAGTAGAGGTAAGCGTGGAACCAATTTGGACGGAAAGATATATCCATAGTATATGGGTGCGATCCTTAGAAACTAACCCTGAGAAGAAAGCAAATCTAATCTTTCTCCATGGTATCCCAGCTACTTCTTATATTTGGCATCCGATTATGTTAGAGATCGGAAGCAAATATCCTTCAAAGGCCCCCGATCTTCCAGGACTCGGCAGATCGGACCCGATTAGTCCATCTACCTTATCTTCCTATCATTACTTTATCGATCGTTATCTGCAGATATTTGCATCTAAGAATGTCGTCTTAGTAGGACACGACCTCGGGGCTTTATATGCTTTGACCTACGCTGCTTGGAGACAAAGGCGGCTATCAGCCTTGATACTAATGGATACTACTCTGTTCCTGCATCTTGATATCCTGGCATCTCTAGGATTTCTTGCATGGCCGATAGTAGGGGAATTATATCCTCACCTCATAAGTAACCCTAGGTATATATCTTTACTTCGAAAATATATCTGGTCTATCTATCCAGTTCAGACTAATGAACTAGTAATTAGAGACATCATAAGCAATTATTCCAGACTACTTCCATGGCAACAAATAGTTAGGTCCATTAGGGGGATAGATCCAATAAGATGCCTGCTCGCTAGAAGGCTGGTCTCTAAATTGAATTTGCCTGTATTGATCCTTTGGGCGGCAGATGATCCTTATTTTCCTGTTACAGATGCCTACAAACTGAAAGCTTTGCTTCCCAATTCAAAGTTAAAGCTTATTGATGAGGGTGGGCATTTCTTGATGCTCTCTAAGAGTGGAGAAGTCGCCAACGCCATATCCGATTTTTTGCGGGAAATAAAAATCTAACCTGGTTTCCGTTTTTGCAGATTTATTACCCATGAAGCGCTGGATTTTCTTTCTTGTTTATCCCTGCTGTTTTATCCTCTTGTCGACTCATGAATTTATTAGGAGGATTAGTATGAATACTGAATACTACGCAGATACTCTTACTGCTAGAGGATATATCAGACAGTACTCACTACCAACAAAGAAGAAATCTGCAAAAGCTCTATGGTTTGTACTGACATTGCTGGCGCTGATCTGCTCTACGATATTTCTCACTCTATTAACTCACTGGGGATATGATATCCTACTCCTGCTGGGCAAGTTTTTATCATAGGGGGATATCTTGGCTAAAACGAGAGCAGTCCTCGCTCTTGACATTGGCGGTAGCAAGCTAGCTTCCGCTGTGGTTACTTTGAAAGGTACCATCATCCAGAAATACGTTCAACTAACCCATAATCCTAGAGACGGCGTCGGTGTCTTTAATCAGATCGTAGCATTGTCCCGTGCTTGTCTAGCTGCTACATCTGATGATATAGAAGTGACTTCTGTCGGTGTAGGAGTGGGGGGCCCAATGATCTTACCAGACGGGGTGGTCTCTACCCTTAACATTCCTGGTTGGCGTGATTTCCCGCTAAAGTCTCGACTACAGTCAGCCCTGGGCCTACCAATTTATATGGATAATGACGCTAAAGCTTTCGCCTTAGGTCAATATATGTTTGGTGAGGGCAAAGGCAGTAGCCATATGATGGGCATAATTCTTTCTACTGGGGTTGGAGGGGGAATCATAGCTTCGGGTAAGCTTCTGCATGGTAAATCTTACAATGCTGGACATATAGGCCATATGGTTGTTGAGCAAGATGGGCCTCGATGTGCTTGTGGTGGTAGAGGTTGCCTTGAGGCCATAGCTTCCGGTCCATCTATAGCTAAGCTTTATGTTGAAGCGTTACAAACAAGCTCATCTCAAGATACTTCTAAAATCACTTCTGAGGTAGTAGCCCGTAGAGCTTTGCAAGGTGACGAAGACGCTAGCAAAATATTTGAACGAGCAGGAACAGCCGCGGGAAGAGCAATAGCTAGCGCTGCCTCTCTACTTGATATAAACCTGTTTGTCCTTGGTGGAGGAGTTATACGTTCTGGAGACTTGATACTTAATCCTTTGCTTAGGGCAGTTAGAGCTCATGCTAAGCTCTCATTTCTAAATAACCTGAAGATAAGAGTGGCGACAGATCCAGGAGAGGCGGCGCTCATCGGTGCCGCCTCCTTAGCGATAAGTGAGATTGTTAGCTAACATAAGGTACTGCTGAGAGTCTAGGATATGAGCTAAAACGCACACGCTTTAGATCTCAGCAAGCCTCACTTCCACCTGACCGTTACTAATCCTAGTTTGAAATCTCTTAGCAGGGTAAGCTGTGGGGCCGTCTATTATGCTTCCATCAGTGACATCAAATTTAGACCCATGCCAAGGGCAGGTGATTATTCCAGAGTCGAATTGGCCCTCACATAGAGGTCCCCCTAGATGAGGACACGTATTAGCCAAAGCGTAGACATTTCCTTCCCATTTGACTAGCAACAATGGTACATTATCAACCGATGTACATACAGGAGTGTTTTCCGCTAGCTTGGATTCTTCTATGACTGGCTTGAAGTCCTTTGGCTCCTCCAAGGTACCTGTCCAGTTGACTCCGGAGTGGTACTCCATTACTAGCTCTCCGCCCAAGTAAGAGGAGGCGATGACAGTTGCATACCCCAGAGTAGATAGTAGTTTGCCTGTGCGCCTATGTCCTTGGGATCTAAGCACCAGAGATAGAGAGTAAAGGGCTGTGCTAGATAGGTTCAACAGACCATGCATTAGGCCTACCCTTTTGGGCTTATCTATCAGATGCTGCCAGTCGGTCAGCCCACTCAGAGAGGCCGGAACGCTTGCCAACAGACCAAGTAAGATGGCCCTATCAGAAGCTTTTGCTAGGGAATGATCTCCATTTTCAACCATGTCGAGGAAGATAGAAGTTGTCCAAGCACCAATGGGTACATCTGATAGGGCTGGATGTAGTGCGTGGCCTAGCCATGTACCGTTTAGTATATTTTGAGTTTCCTTTCCTAGTCTGCCTGTGCTCTGGAAAGCTTTACCTATGGATTGTTGTATCGCGTCTCCTAAGCTGTCCAACCAGGCTTGCCGATCTATCGCATCAACTAATTTCTTGAACATAATTGGCCTCCTTAGGTGGACTTACCGGGACTTTCAGCAAGAAACAAGCCAAGTAAAGTTTTGCAAAACTATTCGAAGTGTTATCCTCAAGTATGGGCGATCATATAATGAGCTTTGTAATCGAGAGGATCCTGCGTTACAGGTACATAGTTTGTTTTCTCTGGCTATTGCTAGTTGTTGTTTCTCTCCCATCTGCTGTTACTTTGCATGACAAGCTCAAACTCGGCGGTTTCACTACCGATAATCTCGAGTCAGTACAGGTGGAGAAGATACTTCAGGAGGACTTTAGGCAATCACCTACTGCTCTAGCGATTGTGTTTTACAGCTCAAAATTAACTGCAGATTCTCCTCAATTCATTTCGGAGGTAAAGAGGGCTCTTAGCAAGGTATCTGAGCAACCTTATGTAACCGAGATACTTTTTCACGATATATCACCGCAACAAATATCGCCAGATAGACATACTGCCATAGAAGTAGTGGAATTAAGTATACCCGCCGAAGAAAGCTACAAGGTTATTGGCGAAATTAGGGATAGTATCCAGCCAACTTCTCTAGAGGTACAAATAGGTGGTGCTCCCATATTCTATGCCGATATAGAACGTGCTAGCCAAAGGGATCTTCGTCGCGCAGAACTCCTAGCTGTACCTATAGGTGCCATAGTTCTTTATTGGGTCTTTGGGTCAATCGTTGCTGCGGCCCTACCCCTCATAGTAGGGGGCGTATCTGTATTTATAGCTCTTGGTCTTCTTAGCCAGGTAGCAGATCACACTGATATATCTTTGTTGGCAGTTAATGCTGTCACCATACTAGGTTTGGGATTGGCTGTAGATTATTCGTTGTTTATTGTTACTAGGTTTAGGGAGGAGTACGAAAACTCAGAAGATGTGGAACAATCTCTTGCTATAGCAGTGGCCACAGCTGGTAAAGCAGCATTCTTCTCTGGTCTCACAGTGGGGCTTGGTCTAACGGGGTTGATATTGTTTAAGTTTATGTTTCTAAGATCTGTTGGCATAGCTGCAGCTGCTGTGGTCACCTTATCAATATTAGCATCCATTACTCTACTTCCTGCCTTGATAGCCATTCTGAGCAAGTTTGTAGTTAGAGGCACTCTTTCAAGATCTATGGCAGGCAGTTATATCTTCTGGCGATCCCTTGCTGAGAAAATGATGAGCAAACCGCTACTAGTAGTAATCCTGGTAACGCCTGTGCTTGTGTCGATGGGATTACCTTTTTTGAACGCGCGCTTTAGCTCTCCTGATCCTAGCATATTACCTGCTCAGTACGAATCTCGGAGAGTATTCGACCTGGTTAACAAGAGCTTTGGCCCAGGTAGCTCCGCCCCGATTACCGTTGTGGTGGAAGCGGATAAGCCCCTTACTTCACCTAGTTCTTTGGATTTACTTTTTAGGCTCTCGCGTGCTGTTCAACAGGAATCTGGAGTGACAAGAGTATTCAGCATAGTTGATATAGATCCCCGGTTAAGCTTAGAGCAGTACAAGCTTATCTATGCCAATGCTCATAATGTAAGAGATCCATTTGCGGATACTTTTCTTCGATCCTTTCTCTCTGGGAACAAGACTTACATGCAAATATTTACTGAGTATGGATGGAATGATCCTAAATCTAAGGATATTGTTACTAAGCTGCGCAATACACAACTACCTATGGGTTATAAGCTATTTGTGGGAGGCCCTACAGCTCAGGTGATGGATATATCTTCCGAGCTTTGGAGAGAATTCCCCCCGGTGTTCCTTTTTGTTGTCGCTAGTACTTATATAGTTCTTCTGTATCTTCTTAGGTCATTGGTACTTCCCTTGAAAGCGATACTTATGAATCTGTTATCTATATGTGCAAGCTTTGGGGCACTTGTATGGATCTTTCAGGAAGGACACCTAAGCTGGTTGTTCAGATTCGATTCTCAAGGATATGTTGAGTCCACACTGCCTATCCTCATGTTTTGCATCTTATTTGGTTTGTCCATGGATTATGAAGTGCTGCTGCTAAGTCGTATCAGAGAAGAATGGGATAAGCATAAAGATAACAAACAAGCTGTGATATCTGGTCTTGCAAGAAGTGCAAGGGTAGTTACTTCAGCTGCTCTTATAGTGGTAGGGGTAGGGCTGTCTTTTATATCGGCTGAGATTATCCTTACCAAAGCTTTGGGTTTGGGTACCGCTCTGGCGGTCTTGATAGATGCGACTCTCGTGAGGATGATCCTTGTGCCAGCACTGATGAGACTCTTTGGTGATTGGAACTGGTGGATGCCTGGATTAATTCCCGCCTCACAAAAGGAGCACAGTATTGATGCTGAACCGTAGGTGTTTTCCTATTATTTGTGTGCTTATGTTGCTTATATCAGCATGCTCAGCCGGATTACAGCCGGCACAAGAGGGACAAATTCAAGGATACAATCTGTATAGTATAAACACTACTCCAGCTCCTGATTCCTTACCTAGGCTGACTTTGCCAAGGGATGATCTCCCTCATAATTACTTAACTGAATGGTGGTACTATACTGGACACTTGACAAGCCAAGATGACTATAGAAAGTATGGCTTCGAGTTTGTCATCTTTCAAGTTACTCGAAAGAGTTTTCCCAAGATATATCTAGCTCACTTTGCTATCACCGACTTGAATCGAATATCCTTTAGCTACGATCAGCGTAAGCAATTTGGAGGTAACACCGCCACAACACAAAGGTTGAACCTAACCTTAGGATCGTGGACTCTAGAAGGACTTGGTGGCAATTATAAGATCCAGGCAAACATGAAAGGTTATTCTATAGATTTGCACCTTATATCTCAAAAGCCTCCCGTACTCCATGGAGACGATGGCGTAATATCTTTTGGGCCTGCCGGAGATTCGTATTATTACAGCTATACCCGGTTACTAGTTAGAGGTACTCTGGTAGATCATGGGGTAAAGCATGCTGTAAATGGGCAAGCATGGATGGATCATCAATGGGGTAACTTCCTTACGAATCTGGGAGGAGGTTGGGATTGGTTTAGCCTTCAATTAGACAACGGCACTGAATATATGATCTTTGTTCTGCGTGATAACAAGGGTAGATGGTTGGGCCAGTTTGGCACCTTTATCGATAAACTTGGTAGAAGGCGTGAACTAAAATCCAGTGATTTTTCCATACAAGTTACTGATTATTGGATCAGCCCACTTACAGGCGCAAAGTATCCCTCAGGCTGGCTGATACATATCCCAGTAGATAATAAGCAAATAAGGATACAACCAATAACAAAAAACCAAGAACTGAATACTAAGCAAACCACTGGAGTAATATATTGGGAAGGTGCTGTGAGAGTCATTGAGAGATCAGGTAAAGGATCCACGACTGGCAAAGGATACGTGGAGCTGACAGGGTATGCTGATTAGTACTTAAGCTAGACCTAGCTTCTTGGCTGCTAGGATCAACCTTTCTATAAATGGGCGCAGAAAATTGGTTATAAGGAGACCTATGAAAGCTGCTAATGCACCTACGATCCATCCTGCTAGGACATCGCTTGGGTAGTGAACCCCCGCCATAACACGAGCTATACCTATCGAAGCTGCCAGTGGTAACACAAAAGGCGCAAATCTCTTTTCGTGCAAGGATATACCTAAAGCTAGTGCCATTGCCACTGCGGCTGCGTTACTAGGGAAAGACGAGTCAGTTGGCCTATAAAACAACAGATTGACATCTAGATGCATGAAAGGTCGATCTCTGAAATAAAATATGTTGCTGGTAGCCACTATAACGTTGGCAATCCCAACACCAACCGCAGCGTTGATTGCGCCTAATTTCCACTTAAGATTTTCCAATTCCCTAGCACCAAACCACATGAATAGAAGTACCAGTGATAGGCTAACGGGCACGAAGTATTCGTTTACCAGAAGTTGAACCAGCACATCAACTTCTGGATTCTTACCCACCATACTGTTTAGTTTGAGCAAGAGTTGAGTGTCTATGGAGTTCATCAGCTACCTCTGTAATTGCTCTCTTTCTTGTAAGTTCTGGGACTTACAGCAAGCTTAATCTCCTCATAGGCTTGTGAAACTCGTGAAGCGGCTAAGGATAGGATTTGTTCTTTGTTGCTGTGCCTCAGCAGATTAATAGATAAACAAAAAATCACGGACAGTAAAGCGGAGAACAAAAACACCCCAAATAGCTGTGCTCCCTCCAGCCTTGGCCAAGGACATTGATAGAAAGGCGACATAGGAGGATAGAACTTTGGATGCGATACTATGCCTTTTATGCTTTTGATGGCGTAGCTAGCTTGTGTGAAGAAAAGCACGTAAGAAATTACTATAAACGCAAGTCCTACGATTATGTTAGCTGGTTTACTACTGAACAGCTGGAGATGCTTCCTGCCAGCTCTTACTGCTGCTAGCTGTAAAATCCCTAGGCAGGAAAAGAAAGTCAATAAAAAATATTGCCAAGTTATCTCGTGAAACAAGAATGACATTCAGTTCTCCTTGCAGAGACTAAGGCAGTAACATTGCAATACTACGTTATGAAACTCTATTATAGGATTGCAATGCTCTGTAAACCTGTTGATTATAACTTACTCCAGATGGATGCGCTCCATGAAGAATGTGGAGTAATAGGTATATGGCAGCCTCAGGAGGTCTTCGATACAGCTAACTACTTAATACTTGGTTTGACAGAGCTTCAGCACCGAGGACAAGAGAGCGCAGGAATAGCAATACATGATGGGAACTCCATACACACCCTTATAGGAATGGGTAAGGTAAGGGAGGTATTTAGGGACGGCCCTCCTCCAATCCAAGGCAAGACAGGTATTGGCCATGTAAGATACTCCACCACAGGATCTAGCTGTGTTGAAAATGCTGGTCCTTTCCTTGTAGGACAGCACCCTTTGCGGATGGCGCTAGCACATAACGGTAATATCTCAAATTCCGAGGAACTCAAGGCTTTAATGCCCGACGAGACTTTTATCTCTAACACGGATAGCGAAGTAGTTGCACGTCTCATAATTCGGGCTCCAGGCGGCGATCTAGCAGAGAAGCTATGTAGTGTGGTGCCGATGCTGAGAGGCGCATATAGCTTTGTAATGCTTTATGACGGTAAACTTTATGCTCTACGCGACCCTCTTGGCATGAGGCCTCTTGCTTTCGGCAAGATAGGTGACGCTTGGATACTGGCTTCTGAAAGCGCTGCAATAGAGAAGTTGGGGGGCGAATATATACGCGATGTCCTCCCAGGTGAATTGCTAGAGATAGGCCATGATGGTGTCAGAAGTAAGATAATAGCTTCGAGCAATCGCCATGCCTTCTGCGTTTTTGAGTACATTTATTTTGCTGGAGCCGCTACTTCAATAGAGGGCAAATATGTATACTCAGTTCGACAAGCCCTAGGCAGGAAGTTAGCTCAGGAGCATCCTGTGTTTGATGCTGATCTAGTGGGCGGAGTACCAGATTCGGCTATTCCCGCAGCTATTGCATATGCTAGCGAATGTGGCCTTCCCTATGAGGAAGTATTTATCAAGAGCCGCTATGCCGAGAGATCATTTATAAAACCCGATCAAAGGCTAAGGCGTTTGGAAGTAGATCTGAAATTTTCTATAGTGAAGCCAAATGTAGAGGGCAAAAAGATAGTTATCGTAGATGACTCCATTGTTAGAGGCAATACCATGAAGCGGGCGGTAAGTGCCTTAAGAAGATATGGTGCAAAGGAGGTTCACTTACGAATAACTTCTCCTCCACTGAAGCAT
Source organism: Thermobaculum sp. T2p (assembly GCF_059335935.1). Taxonomy (NCBI): domain Bacteria; kingdom Bacillati; phylum Chloroflexota; class Chloroflexia; order Thermobaculales (SeqCode); family Thermobaculaceae (SeqCode); genus Thermobaculum (SeqCode); species Thermobaculum sp. T2p. Next base: position 134,423 of record NZ_JANZYQ010000014.1, on the reverse strand, counting down.
CCATGTTACTATGGGATCGACATAAAGTCGGATGAAGATCTGATAGCTGCGCATTCTACTGTGCAGGAGATTGCTAATTATATAGGTGTTGATTCCTTAGGATATCTTAGCTTGAAAGGTCTGGCCGAAGTTATAACCGATAAGCTAGGGCAGGAGGCTTTGTCCTTGTTCCATGCGACACACTGCTACGGCTGCTTTGATGCTATAGGGTATCCATATAGCAAGCTGTCACCAGAACCGGCTTATAGCTCTTCTACATAGATCTCTTACTCTTGGTATATCAGGCTATACATTCCTTGCTATTTTTACCTTTCTGCCGTCGCTAAAGCCCCAACTTTCTATATCCACGTTGTAAGAGAAGGGGTCTAGAAATACACCGTTACATGCTTTACTTTCATCCTGAGTCTCGAATAACTCCTGAAGCAGACCCCACATGATATCCTTTGGAATTAGATGTCGGTAACCTGGATATACGTAAGAGAATAAGATTAAATGCCATAATAGCAGTGTTCTATGTCTTCCAAGCCTGTCTATAACCTTATTCCAGTCAATATTTCCTTGCAGAGCAAGTATTAGATGGACAATGTCATGACCATCAAATCTGTGTCTTAATGCTACGAAGCACTTGGAAGCGATAATCTCCTCAGGTGAAAGTACGCTAACCTTCTGCCCTAGAAAATCAATACAATGGCCTCCTTTTATGTGCTCCCTTTCGACTACTAGCTCCCCGTTGTCGTTCCCAAATATTATATCTATGAATAAATCATCTATATAAGCTTTTATTAGCCAATGCGTGAACTCTACTCTGATGGTAAATCCCACCTCTTCAAGAGCTTTTGTAGCATGCTCTACATCTCTATGAGATATAAAGATATCTATATCCTTTGTTCCCCTCCATAGACCAGTATAAGCGTTTAGTGCTATTGCTCCGCCAAGAGCAAACGGTAAGCTGGACATGGTCAGGGTGCTTACCGCTTTACGGTATACTTCTTGCTCACGTTCACTGAATGAAACGGCTTGTTGGTGAGAGGTGGATTGTAATTCTTGTTTACTTATAGTATGAGTTTTGGGTGTGCTCATAGGTAAATGCTGCCCATATAACCAGGGAAAATATAGTATCATCTTGAAGAGCATAAATCGTGCCTGAATATCAAAGATAAAGATGCGGGAGGTCCCTTAATGTCAAATAGCGGTGCTACTAATAGCGATGCCTCTGACCGTAGTCATCATGCTGTTGCTAGTGGCTTGGAAGGCATCGTAGTGGCGCAGACCGAGCTTAGTGATGTCGATGGATTACATGGAAAGCTCTGTATCAGGGGGTATGATGTAGAAGAGATAGCAACTAAGGCTATTTTTGAGGAAGTAGCCTTCCTGCTTTGGCATGGTAGGCTTCCTAAGAAGGCTGAACTGGAGGAATTACACTCAAACCTTGCGACAGCCAGAAGACTTCCAGAGGAAACTATCGCAGCATTGAACTTTGCTGCTAAACGCATGCATCCTATGGATGCGCTTCGCTTCGCGGTTGCTTCTCTTACAGCTGACGATCCGAACATAGAAGATGACTCACGTGAAAATAACCTCCATAGAGCTATAACGCTCACAGCAAGAGTGCCCGTAATAGTGGCAACCTATCATAGGTTAAGGAGCGGATTGTCAGTCCCTGAACCCAAGGATGATTGGGGAATAGCTGCCAACTTTCTTTATCAGCTTAAGGGCAGTGAGCCCGATCCGGCCGAGGTTAGGGCACTAAACACTTATCTAGTTACAGTGGCAGATCATGGTATGAACGCTTCTACCTTTACCGCCAGGGTGATAGCGTCTACACAGTCGGACATGGTTTCTGCTATTACCGGAGCTATAGGAGCTTTGAAGGGACCATTGCATGGTGGAGCTCCGGAGGGAGCACTAGAGATGATAGAGGCTATAGGCACTCCAGATAGGGCTGAATCCTGGATGAGAGAAGCTATCTCCCAAGGCAAGCGCTTGATGGGATTTGGGCATAGAATCTATAAAGTAAGGGATCCAAGAGCTGAAGTGCTCTATAGAGCTGCAGAGGCCCTGGCTGATGAAACTGGGGAGAAGGAGGCGCTGGCTTTAGCCAGGGAAGTTGAGAGAGTGGGAGTGCGCATCCTGGCTGAGTATAAGCCTGGTCGGAACCTGAACACCAATGTAGAATTTTACACTGCTCTACTACTAAGAGAGCTTGGCTTAACCAAAGACTTATTTACCCCTACATTTGCAATAGGTAGAACTGCTGGGTGGACTGCTCATATCCTCGAGCAGAAGTCTTCTGGGCGTCTAATAAGACCAGAATCTGAGTATGTTGGGCCCAGAGATCTGAGGTACGTGCCTCTAGAGATGCGATAAAACATCAAGAATACTACACAGCCCGATGATAATGTGATGTGGGAGCCGCATCTCCTAGGAGATGCGGCTCAGCATTTCTTCTCTTACTTGGTTGGCCGCTTGTACCATATTTCTTAACGAAGGCGTTGCTTCTTCCGGCCTCCTGGTCTTCAAACCACAGTCTGGATTGACCCAAACCTGCTCGGGTCTAAGGACTGTAAGGGTTGCCCTGATGTTATCTGCCATCTCTTCAACTGTTGGTACTCTAGGAGAGTGCACGTCATATACCCCAGGCCCGACCCCTTTATCGTAACCGTGCTGCCTGAACACCTCCAGCATTTCTAGATCTGATCGGGCGTTCTCTATGTATAGCACGTCAGCATCCATATCGGATATAGCTTCTATTATGTCTCCGAACTCGCTGTAACACATATGAGTGTGAATCTGGGTTTCCGGCCTTACCCCGGAAGATGAATATCTAAAGCATTTGACTGCCCAATCTAGATATTCTTTCCACTCCGATTTCCTGAGTGGTAGACCCTCTCTAATTGCTGGTTCGTCTATCTGAATGATCTTGATACCTGCTGATTCCAGGTCCAGCACTTCTTCTCTTATAGCCCTAGCTATCTGTAGGCAGGTTTCAGACCTTGGCTGGTCATCGCGCACGAAGGACCAGTTGAGGATTGTAACAGGTCCTGTAAGCATACCCTTGACAGGCTTTTCCGTCAGAGATTGGGCGAACGTGATCCACCTTACTGTCATAGCTGTCGGCCTGTTGATGTCCCCATAGATAATGGGAGGCCTAACATACCTTGATCCGTAGCTCTGTACCCATCCATGCCGTGTAAAAGCAAAACCATCAAGCTGCTCTCCGAAGTACTGGACCATATCGTTTCTTTCATACTCTCCATGAACGAATACATCCAGGCCCAGATCTTCTTGCAGATCTATAAGCTCTCTGATCTTGTTCTCGATATACCCTTCATACTCCTGTTGAGAGATCTCGCCGTTCTCGAATTTTCTCCTTATCTGTCTGAGTTCAGGAATCTGAGGGAATGAGCCTATAGTTGTGGTAGGTAGCAACGGTAGTGGTAAAGTATTTCTCTGTGTCTCCACCCTGGATTTGTAATCAGGATCTCGAGTGTAATCAGATTCCTTTATAGATCTGATCTTCTCTCTTACCTCTGGATTGAACCTTCTTGTAGAGGCATTTCTCCTTTGGATGACCTCAGCATTTGCCTCTAGCTTGTCCTTTATAGCCTCTCTCCCGAGGTTGATCCCGTCTCGTAGAACTACTATTTCTTCAAGCTTCTGCTCAGCGAAGGCAAGCCAAGATTTGAGTTCATCGTCAATGTGGGTCTCCAAATTGACATCGATGGGCACATGTAGGAGTGAGCAGCTAGAAGATACCATAAGCTTTTCACTTCCAACCTCAGTAGCAAGGAATTCAAGCTGCTCTAATTTTGTGTGGAGGTCCGTAGTCCAGACATTTCTGCCATCTACCACTCCAGCTACCAGGTACCTATCCTCGGGAAATCCAAACTTTCGAATGTATTCAAGGTTCTGATGACCTCTGACCAGGTCGAGACCGATTGCGCTAACTGGTAGATTGACTACTTGCTGATAGGAATCACCTAGATGGCCGAAGTACGTAGAAAGTATTATTTTGATGTTTGTATTTGAAGCTATTTGGCCATATATTCTGTGTATCGCATCTAGCTCTTCCTGGGTACGATCCTCTACGAGTATAGGCTCATCAAGTTGAATCCACTCTGCTCCAAGATTTGCCAGCTGGTTAATAACTTCTACATAAACAGGCGTTATCTTGTCAGACAGAGCAAGTAAGGGATTAAAACGTTCTCCCTCAGGTCTACTCAGTAGCAGATATGTTGCTGGGCCAACCAACACAGGTTTTGTGCTGATACTTATATCCTTAGCAAGCTGAAAGTCGTCATAAAATTTACTGGATGACAATTTGAATTCCTGATCGGGATAAAGTTCAGGAACTATGTAGTGATAATTGGTGTCGAACCACTTGGTCATGTCCATAGCATTTGCAGCATTGGTCCCAGATCCGCCCCTAGCCATAGCAAAGTAGGTATCTAAATCGACGCCTTGGTTATCATGCCTAAATCTAGGAGGAATAGCCCCAAGCAGAGTCGTAGTATCGAGTACATGGTCGTAAAGAGAGAAATCCCCAGAGGGTATCAGATCTATACCTATAGACTTCTGAGTTTGCCAGTTATTTACTTGGATCTCCTTAGCCGTTTGCAAGAGATCTTCTTTGGATATCTTGCCAGACCAATAAGATTCCAGCGCTTTCTTTAACTCTCTGTTCTTACCAATCCTTGGATAGCCATGTATTGTAGCTAGAGCCATGCTTTACTCCTCTATTTCACTTATTTGCTGCTTGAGCTTCAGAACTATTGCTAGCAGTTGGACGCTTGTCCATATCCAGCGCTTCAAAGACCTGTGCACATACATCGTATCTACCAAAAGACGGCATGAGGTAAATACCTTGTACGAGGTGTTGTGCTTGATGAACCAACTCCTGTGCGAGACGTACTCCCTCCTGTAGACCATTGGAGCCGGCACGCCTCATAGCATCAAGTATATGCTCGGGTACATATATTCCCGGTACCTCGTTATGCATAAACTCTGCGTGCTTATAGCTTTGCAATGGTAGCACACCAAGTATGAAAGGAACGGGGATGTTACCTACTCTATCAAGAAACTTTTGAAGATCCTCTACATCGTATAGGGGTTGGCTCATGATGAGATGAGCACCAGCCTCTATCTTTTGCCACATCCTATCGATTTGGAACTCTAGGTCCTTAGCTGTTGGATCAACAGCAGCTGCTATGCAGAACCCGGCCTTGGCCCCTATCTGCTTACCTGCTAGATCGAACCCTTCATTCATTCTAGAAAGAGCCTTGATTAATCCGACGGAATCTATATCCCAAACACCTGTTGCATCTGGATAGTCTCCGAGGCTGGGAGGGTCGCCCGTAAGAGCTATGACGTTCCTTATACCCATAGCGTGAGCACCTATGAGATCGCTCTGTATGGCCATGACGTTCCTGTCTCGAGTAGTGAAATGTATGATAGCCTCGATGGGAGTGGTTTCTTGAATGAGCTTGGCTAGTGCTATACAGCTCATTCTGACCCTCGCCATCGGGCTGTCACCTATATTGATCCACTTGACCCCCTTCTCGGCCAACATTTTCGCGCCCTCAAGAGTTTTGCGGGCACTTAACCCCTTAGGGGGATCTACCTCAACGCTAACTATGAACTCGCCCTTCTTTATTGCCTGTGCAAGCTTGGTAGGTTCAGGCTCTCCAGAGGGTACAGCGGTTATATACGGGGACTTCTGTTCAATATTAACAGTAACCGTAGTAGCATGATTGCCATCTTTGATTGCCGTAGCCATGGCGGATATATGGGCAGGCGTCGTACCACAGCAACCACCTACGATTACCGCACCAGCTGAAATGAATTTCTTCGCATACTCTGCAAAATATTCTGGAGTACTTATGTATACGAAGTGTTGGCCTCTACGAGAGGGTAACCCAGCGTTAGGCTGAGCCGATACCCTGTGTGCACCTGCAGCGATCAATCTCATTACAACGTCTAGTGTGCCTTGTGGCCCGACTGAGCAGTTGACACCAATTACATCTACATCCGAACCTTTCAACGCCTTTACGAAATCCTCAGGGGTATCACCGCCGTGAGTGAGCTCGTCTTCGCCAAAAGACATCTGAGCTATAATTGGTAGCTCACACACCTCCTTCGCAACTTCTATTGCAATCAATAGCTCTTCAAGCTCTGAGAAGGTCTCGAACATTATGATATCGGCACCCCCCTCAAGGAGCGCCTCTATCTGCTCATGGAAAGTATCGCTAATTATCCTATCTGTCAGAGAATTATATTCGGTTGCGGGCCTGCCTATTGGACCCACCGAACCCGCAATAAACGCTGGTACTCCAACTATCTCACGGGCCTCTCTAGCTATCTTTACCCCTCTTAGGTTTATATCCCTGACTTTTTTCTCTAGCCCAAATTCCTTTAGCCTGATTCTATTAGCTCCAAAGGTGTTAGTGGTTATGATCTCCGCGCCAGCCCTGAGATAATCTATATGCACACCGCTAACAAGGCTTGGATCCAATATATTGAGTTCGTCGAAGGATTTACCGTAAGGTACACCCCTCTCGTAGAGCTGCGTACCGATAGCTCCGTCCGAAAGTATTGGACCTTTTTCTAGACGCTCTACAAAAGGATCTTTCATAATTTTATTGTATCCTCTCTATGTTATCAGGAGACAGCAATAGGCCCCTTGCGCAATGACAAGGGGCCTATAATGGTTGTCCCTTATCTTGCGACTTGGTCGCCGGAATTGGCACCTGGCGCTCCTAGGCGCTGGTTGCCGGGCTTCACAGGGCCGTCTCCCTCCACCTCTCTTGATAAGGTTGCTTATTTATTCTTTTATTGGAATAAGAATATGTGCTGGACCCCTTACATGTCAAGGCTTATTACCCGTGTGATATTATAAGCTAATAAGTAAGAATCAAACTTCTCAGAGAAGTTGTACCAAGAATAGGAGGTACCTTAGTGGCTGACAACTTCATGGAGGCCGAAAGACTATTATTTACTAGTGAATCCGTGACACAAGGGCATCCGGATAAAATCTGTGATCAGATTTCTGATGCTGTACTGGATGCTTTTCTTGCAATTGATCCTAACGCACGGGTAGCCTGCGAGGCAGCTGTGACGACTGGTTTAGTAATGGTCTTTGGTGAGATTACTCTGCGCGAGGGTTACGTGGATATACCCTCTATAGTTAGAGATACCGTGAAGGAGATAGGTTACACCTCCTCCGAGTACGGCTTTGACTACGAGACTTGTGGGGTTGTGACTTCTATCAAAGAGCAGAGCTCCGATATAGCTATTGGTGTAGATTCCTCGCTCGAGGTGAAGACATCTCACAACGTTGACCCTTATGATCAGCTGGGTGCTGGTGATCAGGGCATGATGATAGGCTTTGCTTGTGATGAGACTCCTGAGCTCATGCCCATGCCTATATATCTGGCACATGCTCTTACAAAGCGATTAGACTATGTGCGCAAGTCAGGTATAGTGCCCTATTTCAGGCCGGATGGTAAATCTCAGGTAACGGTAGAGTATAGTAAGGGCAGGCCAGTAAGAGTTGATACGGTTGTCGTTTCTATTCAACATGACCCTGATGTTACCCTAGAGCAGATACGCAAGGATGTAAGGGAGCATGTAGTTGAAGCGGTAATTCCTTCTGAACTAATAGATAAGGACCTCAAGTTGTATGTGAATCCTACAGGAAGATTCGTATCTGGTGGCCCGAAAGCAGATGCTGGGCTTACCGGGAGAAAGATAATAGTTGATACCTATGGCGGTATGGCGAGACATGGAGGCGGTGCCTTCTCGGGTAAAGATCCCACCAAGGTAGACAGGTCCGCATCCTATATGGCCAGATATATAGCTAAGAATGTGGTAGCTGCCGGACTTGCGCGTAGGTGCGAGCTTCAGGTTAGCTACGCTATCGGTGTGGCTCATCCGATATCTATCATGGTTGAGACATTTGGTACTTGTGCCCCTGGCATTACAGATGCCAAGATAGAGCAGCTCATCAGAGAGCATTTCGATCTTAGACCCAAAGCCATATTGGACAATCTCAGACTCCAAAGACCTATTTATAAGCCGACAGCTACTTATGGGCATTTCGGAAGATCAGATATAGACGCGCCGTGGGAGGAGACTGATAAGGCTGATATCTTAAGAAGGGCTGCTGGTATAGAATTGGTTGAACAAGGTGTAAGTAATTAGTTTTTTGCAGTCAGTACGGTTTGTGCTATGAGAAGATTCATATCTGAAGATGAGCCATTGACGCCAGAAGAAGAGGAGGTTGGAAGGCTTCTAGCGGAGAGGTATCCAGACGTAGCTCGTCTGCTGTTGGCGGCAGCAGATATAACTCATCTTTCCTATGATCAAAAGAAGAACACGGATTTCCTTATGAAACTCTCAGGCATAGCTGCCGATGTGTTAGTTTCAAATATGCCTGCTGCTGAGGCTAATGAGTATGTACTTCGAAAGATAGAAGTTCTGAAGGCTGAACTACGAGAGAATATGTTTGGGCCCCAGACTGGACCTTGGGCTCAGGGCAAACCTCCTAGGATCTAGGAATATCAAATTGGCTAAGGTTTATTTTTTGGGAGCAGGCGCATCGCATGAAGCAGGAGTGCCTTTATCAAATCAAATCTTAGCTGCTGGCTTGCAACTATTAGAAAGCTTGAGCTCTCGACAACCCGCTGAGAGCTCAAGTTACTTAAGTGCACTCTCGGACCAAGATATAGAATTAATATCAAACGTGTATGATTGGATCGGAAGAGTCTTTCATGCCGGTAAGCTCGATACTTCTCATCTGCCTCCTTTAGACATAATTTGGGGTCTGGCTGATATAGCTATCGGCAGGAAGTCCAAGATAGTTCCTAAAGACTTTGATATATCTGAAGCGCTGATCAATCTAATTCAGCACGTAGTTGCAGGATGCCGAGTGATCTATGATCAAGAAGGTAATCCCTCTTATGATTTCTCCACGAAATATGACAACCCATTTACGAGGTTTGTAGAGGTTGTGGAAGAAGATGCGATTTTTATAACCACCAACTACGATCTGCTGCTAGAGAGAGCTATAAAAGAATCTGGGAAAGATTTCTGGTATGGGTTGGAAGGTAATACTCCATCCAGTGGGTATCTGATGATAAAGCTTCATGGTTCTTTCAATTGGAGATACTGTGCGGAGTGCGATGAGATCTATGTACTTGATGGGAATCTGCAAGATGACAAACCCATCTATGCGCCCAATGCGAAAACTTGCCCTAGGGATGGTAGTGATCTACATGCCGTCATGATCCCGCCAAGCTTAGTACAGGTAAATATGATTCGCAGCCTACAAAACGTATGGAAGCTAGCTCATAACGCTATCCGTACGGCTGATGGAATGGCGATTATTGGGTATTCTATGCCTGATGCAGACCTGGAGATAATTTATCTTTTACGTCATGCGATGTATCTTAATAAGAGTATTACCGAAGGTGGTATAGAAGTAGTCGACTCCCGTCCTGAGACCATCGATAGGTACAAAGCTCTGCTCGGAGCTCATCTTATCTCAGAGTACCCTATGAGCTTTGATGAATATTTGGAGGTTCGCAGGGAACAGGGTAGTTAGGTAAGCCGTATTGCTAGACCTAACGATTCCATGCCAAGCATCCTAAGAGTTTCGTGGTCTGCTGGGGGATTATAGAGACCAGCCCTGGCATCTCTAAAATACCTCTCTAGAGGCAGCTTCTTAGATAATGCGTTACCACCGGCGAGCCTCATAGCTTTATCCGTTACCTTTATGGCACAGTTGGTACAGGTGTATTTGGTCAGGGCTACGTCCCCTGATATTTTGTCTCTAATCTCGATATTCTGATTCCAGCGTTTTGCTGTCGTTTCTAGCATTATCTCGGCAATACGAATATCTGCTGCGATCTCTCCTAAACCCTGTTGCACGTGTTCTAATTCTGCTATAGGCTTTCCCAAAGCACTTGGGGTTCTGTTTTTACAAAAGTCGACTATGAACCTCTGAGCTGCTTTAGCTATACCTAGGTATATAGCGGAAAGGGTCAGTGCAGACCATACTCTTCCACTATTTGCAGGGGCTTGGCTTTCTTTAGGAATTATGAGAAACTTATCTGGGACAAACACATCCTCCAAGATGAGATCATGTGATCCTGATGCTCTCATACCTAACGTATTCCAGGTTTCTTCGATAGACAGTCCGTCGGAATCTCGAGGGACCAAGAAAGTAGCTCTTCGGTCATCGACAGCTGCTAGAACTATAAAGTAATCTAGGATAGGTGCTCCAGTGACAAAACTCTTCCTACCATTGAGAACCCATCCATCATTCTTCTTCTCTGCCCTTGTCTGAGGTAAACCTCCGCGGCTTGGAGAACCCATCTGTGGTTCGGTTGCCGCCGAGTTGATCATTGCCCCCTTTTCAACAACTTCCCTGCAGATGAATTCAAAAAAACTTTCTGGCCAATCTCTGCTCTCAGCCTGCCTGCCAATTAGGGATAAGTGCATACCAAGTACCAGAGCGGTACTGGCATCCCCCTTAGCTATCTCTTGTTGAACAGCCACAAGCTGCTCTATGTTAATCCCTACACCGCCGTATTCTTGAGGCACGGTGAGTTTATGCAAACCCTCATTCCTAATAACTTCAAAGTTTTCGAATGGGAAAGAGGCTTCTTCATCGTGTCTAGCTGCCTCAGATGCAATTTGTATACTGATTTGACTTGCTATGCTTAGCACACTGTCAACAGTAGACAAAGTTTCAGGTTGCGAATTTATCATGCCTAAGCTCCAATCTTCTTTTACCTAAGTAGCAGCCAGGACTCCAAGTTCTGCAAGCTCAGTGCGAAAATATTCTATAGTACGAGGTATACCCTCAGATAATGAGATGCATGGTGCCCAATCTAACAAACGCCTAGCTTTAGATATGTCCGGACACCTTCTGTGAGGGTCATCTCCCACTATAGGTCCCTGGAAGCGTATCTCTGAAGAGCTTCCGGTCAGCTCTATTATCAGCTTTGCATAATCTAGCACCGAATGTTCATCTGGATTTCCTAGATTAACCACTTCTCCAGATGTTTTTTCGGACTCCATCATGCGTATCATACCTTCTATTGTGTCATCGACATAGCACAAGGCTCTAGTTTGCTTGCCGTCGCCGTAGACTGTGATAGGTTTGTTTAGTAGAGCTTGGGTAATAAAGCTAGGGACTATTCTTCCATCGTAGGGATCTGATTTTGGCCCATAGGTATTAAATATTCTTACTATACGTACATCCACCTGCCTTACTCTGTAAAAGGCCATACACAGAGCTTCTCCGTACCTTTTGCCTTCGTCATACATGGATCTTGGGCCTGTGCTGCTTACGTTTCCCCTGTATTCCTCGCTCTGAGGATGCTCAAGTGGGTCTCCGTATACCTCTGAAGTTGAAGCATAGAGTAAACGGGCACCGTGCTTTTCGGCAAGCTCAAGAAGGTGAAGAGTGCCCTCACTGTTCACCCTAAGCGTCTCTATCTGGCGAGATTGATATCCTGGAGGGCTGGCAGGGCTAGCTAGATGGTATATGCGATCAAACGGACGGCTTGTGTTGGGAATACCTTCAATAACGTCGTGCTCTATAAAACAGAACCTGGAATGTGTTAGTAAGTTAGCCAGGTTTCGAATCCTACCTGTGCTAAGGTTATCTATACACACTACCTCATGTCCTTGCTCAACTAGCCTCTCACATAAATTAGAGCCAACAAAGCCAGCTCCGCCAGCAACTAGAACGCGCATAGACCTCTCCCAGACATGAACCTATAAAGCCCGACTAACGTTCGAGTTATGATACCTTATTACCGGTCGCATTACTAAATTCTGTATTATGATAAACAATAAATCTTGAAATTATTAACTTTTGATAATTACTAAGTTAAATCCTGTGATTAGCCTTTGCTTATCTTGTTAGGTAAGAGTTCAATGCTTGAAAGAACATCTAGTAAGTTGATTAGAGAAGAGCATATTATATCTCCTGTTTTGATGGATATCGCAAGCCTAGAAGGGTTGAGAGGCCTCTTCGACTTCATTAGGCGCTATGGTATTAGCAATAGGTATACCACTAGGGTTATTTACACTACTTTATTCAAACCTTTATTAGATCGAAGCACGGCATTAGTGTTTCTAATATTGCTTAGTCCGATCTTGTTATTGATAGGACTTGTAATTTATCTTGACAGTGGAAGACCGATTATACTGTCGCAGGAGAGGGTGGGAAGAGGAGGATCAATAATCAGGATATACAAGTTCCGGACAATGCTCCAGCCTGAGAGGTGGTCCGATGTTGGATATGATCCCAACTCTATGCCTCACAAGATGAGGGACGATCCACGGGTTACCAAAGTTGGGCGTATACTAAGAAAAACCAGCTTAGATGAAATCCCTCAATTGCTCAATGTCTTAAAGGGTGATATGAGTCTGGTTGGTCCTAGGCCGGAACTACCTGAGATAGTTGAGCGTTATCAAGATTGGCAACACTTTAGGCATTTAGTAAAACCAGGAATAACTGGTTGGTGGCAAGTTATGGGTAGAAGTGAGCTGCCAATGCATGAGAATACCGACCTTGATATTTATTATGTACTTCATCAGGGCTTAAAGTTAGACGTTGAGATATTGCTGAGGACTATTTGGGTGGTGTTTTCAGGTAAAGGTGCTTTTTAGAGTTTAGTCTAAGGGTGAAGCTATGAGTGAATCTCCAAGGTGGGTATCTCCCAGACAAGAACCTGCGATTGGCCTGGGGGAATATTTGTGGATGCTAATTAGGAATTGGTGGATACTACTCATTACAGCTGCGCTTCTTTCTGCTGCAGGCTATGCCTGGGCTACTTATCAGTATCCTTCTTATTCGGCAAGTGCAGTCCTGATGGTTAACCCCAGTTCTACCCCAGGGCAGATAGATCCTCGTTACCTTCAAGTCGCCAACTCAATGATTGGCACATATCAGGAGATCATTACATCCCAACCTGTGCTTTCTAACGTTGCCAAAGAGATAGGATGGAAAGGGAGGGTATCGGCGCTCAAGGATCATTTTGATGCTAAGAATCCTATAAATACTCAGCTATTAGAAATAAACGCAACTTTTAACGATCCACAGACTAGTATCAAAGCTTTGAATGCACTTATACAGGGTTTTTACTCATGGTACAGCCAAAGACTACGTGCTGATATACAGTCTGACCTACAACAACTCAATCGTGAGATAGCACAGGCCTCTGCACAGGTAGATGATGCCAGGGCTGTATATATGGAGGCTCTTAGGTCAGCCGATAGTTCCACACCAGCTGGTAGGCAGGAAGTCAGACAGGCGCAACTTGCACTGGCCCAGGCTAACAATACTTATCAGGGATTGCTCCAGCAGAGGCGTGATTTACAGGTTCAAATCCTGTCTCCAGATTTAGGTATCACTACCATCATACCTGCTCATCTCTCCGGCTCTCCCTCAAGGAGCTCCAAGATCCTAAATACCCTTGCCGGGCTCCTTATAGGTCTAGGGTTGGGTAGTGTCCTGTCTGTAGCCAAGGAAAGATCTAGACGTAGAGTATTCTCTAAGTCTCAAGTTGAGCAATACCTAGGGGTTCAAGTTTTAGGCGATGTAAAGCTGAGTAGACTCCGAAGGTTTGATGTTGAAAGCCTATCCAGGACACCAAGTGTTAGATTAATTGCTGCTAAGATCAGGCGCGATTTATTAGGTTCTGAGGAGCGTGTAGGTACTGTATCCACTACTGAAGACACAGACCAACAAATCAAGGTCGCGGCAGCAATCGCCAAGGCTATGTCTTATACCGCCAGCCGTGTGCTATTAGTAGAATGCGCAACAAAGAATCCTGCTCTAACTAAGGTCTTTGATCAAGATAATGATAAGCACCCTAGGGTAGGCGATTCTGCTCCCGCGGTTGTATCCTCTGTTGAAAACCTTGAACTCATGCTTGTACCTCCTACCTCCAGTTCTCGTAACCTTTCCGAACTAGGGTTGCACGAGCTTATAAGTGATTCCGAGGATGTTTCCAGCTTTGCGTTGCTTTATATTGCTGATCCAATAAACAACACTAACTCCGATCTTCTTGCTGGTAACAAGGTAGATTGTTGTGTAATAGTTACACAGCGCAACAAGACTCTTTTATCTAAGTTGGAAGAAACTGCAAGATACTTAGACATAATGGGATGTTATGTGGCTGGTATTGTACTAGTAAGGGAAACACTTTTGTGAGATGTTGGTGATGCATGGTTATATCACGAGATGCCACGGAGCTTGCTAGCTGTCGTCAGAGCCACAAATACTTACGATTTTTGTTCTGGATTGAATCTGCAGTATCGGTAGTGGGTTTATTACTTGTTACAGATCCTAGACTACGAGGATGGTCCGGACTAACCCAAACTAATAACGGTAGCTCTTCATCTGATCCCGGCAATACCCTATTATTTGCCACCTATGTGTTAGTCCTTCTTTTTTCTCTAATACACTACGAGCAAATATTGAGAGTTACGAAGAAAGCTCTCCCTCTGTTAGTCCTTGTTGCTGTAGCATTTTTGTCAATCCAATGGTCAATTCAACCCACAGCTACAAAATCAGCTGCTCTCTGGTTAGCTGGTACTACCTTGTTTGGAATTTATTTTGGTTCCCGTTTCACTCTGCGCCAGCAAATCAATATCCTATGCGTGGTTGTAATCTGTGCTGCTGTTCTTAGCATAATCGCTGTAAAGCTTTTTCCGGAGGTTGCTATTGGAACTGGCTCTTTCGCCGGTGATTGGCAAGGTATATATCTACACAAGAACAGACTGGGTCGCATAATGTCACTTGGAGTTATGCTATTCGTTATTCGAATCAGTCGTTACAATATAAAAGACTTGTTTTATATCGCCGGCTTGCTATTATGTGCTTTCCTGCTTGTCAAGTCCGATTCTTCTTCTGGTTTAGTCGTTGCTCTAGCAGTTATCCTGACCAGATTAGGATTAGATTTCTTGTCCAAGGATAGAGCGCTCTACAAATCCCTTATTATCTCTGCCTCTATAACTGCTGCTGGACTAATTCTAGCTATATTAGCTAATCCTTCTGAAGCTGCTGCATTGGTAGGAAGAACAGGGACACTTACAGGGCGTACTACCTTATGGGCTTATTTAATGAATTTTGTCCATGAAAGGCCCTGGACTGGCTACGGCTTCGATGCATTCTGGAGTAGAGATAGTATTACTCTAGAAATAGTTCAAAGGTCGGTATATTGGGCTCCCAATCATGCTCATAATGGGGTACTAGAGGTACTGCTCGACTTAGGAGTGTTAGGGTTAATTTTGTTAGGTCTTATATGGTTAAGTGTCTTCGTTAGAGCTATGAGGCTAGCCTTAGCGAGAAATAGCCTCGAGGCACGCTGGCCTCTGATGTATGTCGTATTCTATACACTCTGGGTGATACCTGAAGCAGCTGCTTTGGGACCTGCTCAGATAAATTTCTTATTATTGGTAGCTGTTTTTTCCTATCTAATCGTTCAAAGGTCTGTGACAGGCCCCACTCTTGCTACCGACCAGTTAAGTTATCCCATCTTACTTGAACCTATTAGCAAGTAAGAGCTTGAGAGATGAAGGTCTCTATGTCTATGGTCGTAGAAAACAGCTTGTGGCATAAACTATTTACTGTATATAAGAGCTACATCTTAGGTAAGAATGCTCTTGGCCTGATCGATCAGGCTTTGATATCTGCTGGCAATTTTACCGTGATGGTTTTGCTCGCCAGGCAGTTAGATCCTCATGATTTTGGAATATTTACGCTTATATACACTGCTTTGCTTTTAGCCAACAATGTCCAGACTGGTCTCATTACTCAGGCCCATAACGTCCTAGCGGTTACTAAGAAAGGAAGAGAGTACAATACATATACAAGTACCACGGCGACTTTTCAGCTTGCCGTAATAACTCTTGCCTTAATACTAGGCCTATTAGCTTTAGGCTTATCTAAGATATTCTCCCCCGGGTTGATTGCGATTGTATTATCTACTCTTTGCGCTCTTATAGCTTGGCAAGCCCAGGAGTTTACAAGACGCATACTCTATACTGAAGACAGGCTTGGGGGAGTGCTACTGAACGATCTCATTAGTTATGGTGGGCAAATCTTATTGTTAGTATTCCTATGGTTGGTGGGCAGCCTAAGTAGCGTTACAGCACTCTATTCGATGGCAGCTACTTCTGCGGCCGCAGCAGTCTTAGGAACCTTCCAGATTCGGCATGCTTTGGGCACAGAGGTAAGTGTTGCTATTATCAAGGAGATATGGGACTACGGTAAATGGGTGGCAGCTGGTAGGATTGGATATTGGCTGTCGGTACAGCTTTACGTCTACATAACCGCGATATTGGTGGGACCTTTCGCTGCTGGCGTTATAAAGGCTGTGCAGGTTATACTAGGTCCCCTTAACGTACCACTGATATTTCTAGATACCATCCTTCCGATCAGGTTTAGCCGAGCATTGGATACACAGGGTCTAAATGGCTTCAAACGACAGATGAGATTATCGTTTGTAGCGACAGCGCCATTGCTGATTCTTTACTGCGGCTTAGTAGCTTTATTCTCTACAGAGATCCTAAGACTTGTATATGGAGCAAAGTACGAACAATATGGTCTGACCCTATCACTATTTGCTTTATATTACTTTGTTACTTATGTTGGCAGGATAATATCTTCGGGTCTAAGGGCTATAAGAGAGACAAGATCGTTTTTTACGATCTTTGTTTCTTCCACCCTGATAGCGCTGATTCCAGGAATATTTCTAGTCCTAACCCTGAAGGTAAACGGGGCGATTTTGGCGATGAACTTAGGCTATTCCATAGTAGACTTTTTCTGGTTCAGAAGACTAGTAAAATCTATGCACTTACAAACGCCAACATAAGTATGATAAAGAAGGCTATCAAATTTAGGTAGCCATAGTGATGCATCATAGGCATGGCAAGAGAGGTAATGAGTAGTTTAGATTTGGCATCTAACTTTTCTTGCCACTCCTCGTCCGGCTTAATCTTTACGTTACCTGTACTAAACCTACTTGGATTGCCTGATACTGTGTGAGTTGGAGCCAGTCTCACCGTGTTTTGATCCACGAATGGGGTTTCATTCTGATCTTTTATTCCGACCATCTCGAGTATACGTTCGGTAGCGCCCTTGGGGTTTTGGACGAAATCTTCATATCTCAACAGGATATATTTTTCCGGATCGTTCTTCTTCCAAAGAGCTTCTATAGTCGAGTTCCACAGAAGCCAGAAGAAAGTGCTTTCTATAGGGCTGTGCCCCCTCATGTATTTGTTACTTCCCTGGTCTTTCATCTCTTTCTTTCTAATCCATGAATAGGCTACAGCCCTCGGGTCCCTGACCATGTGAACTACATAGAGATCTATATTAGGGATGCTATCCAGAATGTAGCCGTATGTAGGAAACTTGGAGGAGTCCACTATTACTTGTGATTCCGATGCGGCTTTTACCTCTTGGTATAGAGACGCTAGCGTATACCTGTAGGTATCTACTCTTGATATAAGCCTATTCCTTATGCCTGGAAGGGCTAACATAGGGATATGCCTGGATCTTAGCCCGTTTTCGGTCCAATGTGCCATGTATTCTATCTTGGCTTGATCATTACCTACTATAGGTTCTAAGACATTTCGCCAGAAAGTACATTCCTTTAAGGGTGTTCCACAACCACAGAGCCTGTTTTCTATAAGACCTCTTTGCCAGATGTATCTTATCTCTCCTGTTGAGAACAAGCCGCTATACTGCCCTAATATGTTGTCCAGAATGGTCGTGCCGCTTCTTCCCCATCCAGCAATGTATAGCACTTTGATTTGATTAGACATCTACCCTCTGCTCAGTTCATTAGTATATTTTTATGATAACTGCTCATCACTTTATAATGGAAGTGTTATGGTTTCTTGGGGAGGGCGTCGACATAGCTGACTCGAATCAAAGATGTCATAAACTATCTCTTGTTGAATATTGTCTAGTAATTTATACCTACTTGGTAACCTCTGGAGCCTTTATACCTCTTTTATATTCCATATGGCATCCGAACGCTGACTTTATAAGTATTGTGCATTCCATGCTTCCTTTCTTCTATGTATCTTATGTTGCAACTTTGGTCCTCATTATAATCAGGGCAAAAATGATCATCTCGAGGATACGGCATGTGTGGCCGATATCGATGTTCTTAATCTGGAGTTGTTTATCTCTTCTGTGGGCGGTTGATCCCTCCATTACTCTGACTAAACTGACTATCCTTTTGGGAGCTACTATAGTAGGTATATATATTGGCACTGTATTCAATCAAAGACAACAGATAAATTTACTATTTATCACCTTGTTAGTAGCCTTAATATGCAGCGTAGTGTTTGTTCTGATTAGTCCTGAGTATGGGATTATGACAGGCTATCATGCCGGTAACTGGAGGGGCGTGTTTTATCATAAGAATACTTTTGGGAAACTTGTTGTCTTGTTTGCTGTATTAGGAGCCATATTAATTTGCCAAGCAGAAACCTTAAGGAAGCGATTTGTTCTAACTATATCCTTAATTTCCTCAGCAATGCTGGTTTGGCTATCAGACTCTGCTGTCTCGAAAGTAATAACCATTGCAATGCTATTCTTATTCATCCTTTTAATCTTCCAAATCAAAAACAAACAAGTATTAGTTCCTATATGGTCTAGTGCTACAGCTTTAGTGCTAGGGATGGGTTTACTTCTAGCTGGCAACCTACATGTTGTGTTCGCGGCACTTGGTAGATCTTCCAGCCTTACTGGCAGAGTCCCTTTGTGGGAAGCGCTTATACCGATGATACAAAGTAGGCCGTGGTTAGGATATGGCTACGGTAGCTTCTGGTTGGGTAATAGATGGCCTTCTAGCGTTATATGGAATCAGATTGGGTGGTACCCTTTCCATGCTCATAACGGCTTTTTGGAAATACTAATTGATTTGGGTTTAGTTGGATTAGCATTCTTTTTGATTAGCTACTTAATAATCTCTCTAACTGCGGTTCGTAAACTTTTTGCAGTTAGACATATTGGTCATATGTATCGTCTTTGGCCCTTGTTATATTTATACTTTCTCTTTCTTGCTAACCTGACTGAATCCACAATTATTTGGTATTATCCTTTCTATTGGATTTTGTATGTTGCTCTATTCTTAACCAAAGACTAAAGAGGTAAGTTAGCTATGCCTTCTAGCTACGCTACTAGGTTTCAAACTGAAGAGGCTGTTAAGGAATATGAACAGGTTGAGTATTCGCCTAACAGCTATTCTGCAAAGATATGGTCTTTGCAAAAGCCTGTAGTACTAAGTTTGATCGAAGATTTTGCCTCTGCTAGGACAGGGTCAAGATTGCTAGATTTTGCTTGTGGTACCGGAAGGATCCTATCTGCAGTTGAGCCGCTGGTGAGTGAGAGTGTGGGTCTGGATATATCACCCTCAATGATTAAAATTGCTGCTTCCAAGTGTAAAAGGTCAGAGCTTATAGTTGGAGATATTTTACAAACTCCAGATTTGGTGGATGATCAATTTGATATCGTTACTTGTTTTCGATTTCTCCTCAACGCTGAGTCACAAACAAGGATCGAAGTCCTTAAGATTTTGCGGTCAAAACTTGTCTTACGTAATGGTATCTTGGTTGCTAACGTACATGGTAATTCTTGGTCTACTAGACATATTGCGTTGCTCTACAGGAAGTGGGCCAAGGGAGAAATTCATAACGAGATGTCTCCCCCTGAGATCACTAGGATGTTCCATGCAGCTGGTTTCAAGGTAGTTAGGTGCTATGGATTTGGGATAACACCTCCGACTTTATATCGGACCCCGCTTGCTCTACCGGCTTTCAAGCTAGATTCGATAGCGGGAGACATAAATATATTCAGGAATATATCGGTAGATCTGCTATATGTCTGTGTTCCCATGTAACTTACTAGGGCTTAGCATCTGGGAGGTATATCCTTGTGGACCCTAGATCATTCTCCTGGAAGTATCTATTGCATTCACAAAGTAGACTTCTTCCTGTGCAGATTCCCAAGGATCTGTTACCGTTTCTCTATTCTGCTATTCATCCAGACGGTGATACAGCCGTCAAAATTGGCGAATCATCTTCCTGTATCAGTGATCATGCTCATAACGCACTAAGGTCTGCAGTAGTCCTGAATCCAAATAAATCTGATTGGGCTTATATTCGCAGGCAGGGGTTCAAGTTCATTAGAACTTATGGGGTGTTCCCAAGTATTAGAGACGCCAGATGGTATATTCCACTAGATAATCCTCTAGTTACTTTCAGGGCGTGGGATATATACAAACCCTTTGCTCTAAAGGGTAAGGTCTATAAGTGGGTATGCAGGCCTTTATCTCTTACAAGGCTCTCTAAGTACTTTAGTGACACGCTGCTCATAGCTCAGGACGAAGTACCAATTCTGACTGAGATAGCGTCTAAATATGTGGAAAACGATCCTGCCAAACAATTTATCGCTCTATCATCTGGTACGCCCGGACCCTCTAGAAAAGTAACTGCATGTTTGATAGATGAGTCTGGATACCCGACGGTTTTTGTTAAACTCGGGGACACCGATAAAGCCATAGCTTCGGTGCAGCATGAATTCGATATGCTGAATTATGTTGGTTGCCGAGAATATGAGTCTTTTGAGATACCCATTGTTCTGGGCTACGAAATGCGTGAAACATTTACCTACATAGCGACCAGACCAATCGGCAAAACCAGGCCATCTGGCTATACCCTCTTGCCTTTGCACATAAACTTCTTAAGAGAAACCTATAAACCCGTCGATGGACAATATCCAGTGGATGACCTCGTGCACGAGCTTACGTCTAGATACGATAAGATCAAGGACTCGTTACCCCAAGAATTTAGTGCCGCTTTAGCTGAATCTATCTTGTACATTGAAGACGCGATCCTTTATAAAGGTATGCACTCCCAGCTATCCCATGGGGATTTTGCTCCCTGGAACGTGTACCTCACGCCAAAGCGACTAGTTCTACTTGATTGGGAAAGCGCAAAGATTTCTCAGTTTCCACTTGCTGACGCGTTCCACTTCGTCATGCAGGTAGAATTATTAGTGAAGAATACGTCCGGAGAAACTAGTGCCGCTCGAAGTCTCAAGGAGGGGCAACGTGTAGCTAAGCTGATTGGTGCCGATTTTTCTTACAGACAAATAGTAGGCTTGTATATGGCGTATCTTGCGGACGTAATTTTGAGGTGGTTCGAAGACAGATCGGGGCAAGATAGCTATCATCTAGATGTTTTACAACTGGGTCGATTGAAAGCTTTGCTTGCCGCCTCTCGCCTCTACAGTGATGCTCGATCGGGAATTACGAGATAATGCGTATCTTGGTAGTACATAACTACTATAAGCAGCCTGGTGGAGAGGACCAGGTATTTAGATCGGAAGTCGAGCTGCTACGAAATAGGGGGCATGAGGTCTTTACTCTAGAGGCAACTAACGATGAGATCCCTGATAATCCCTCCATAAAGGACTCTTTGGCTGTAGCGCGTAATACAGTTTGGTCCTATAGGGGATATAGGTTAGTATATGAGGCTGTGGCCAGGAACAGTATCGATATAGTCCACTTTCACAATACATTTACTAGAATCTCTCCAGCAGCTTACTGGGCTACGAAAAGAGCCGGTGCTAGAGTAGTTCAAACTTTACATAACTACAGGTTATTTTGCCTTAATGCACAGTTCTATAGGGATCATAGAGTTTGCGAAGACTGCCTGCACAAACCAGTTCCCTGGCCTGGAGTATGGCATAGATGTTATAGGCAGAGCAGACTAGGAAGTACAACTGTAGCAGTAATGCTTACTCTTCATAGGAGTTTGCGCACCTTTTCTACTTACGTGGATGCCTATATAGTCCTTACCGAATTTGCGCGGTTAAAAGTAATCGATGGGGGATTATCGCCCCAAAAAGTGTATGTAAAACCTAACTTCCTGCTGGATGATCCGGGTCAAGGCTCACATCTAGGCGGATATGCCCTGTTTGTAGGTAGATTATCTGAGGAGAAGGGAGTATCGGTACTGTTAGAAGCATGGAGTGATCTTAGCCTTGATGTACCATTAAGAATTGTCGGGGACGGCCCGTTGAGTGGGAAGGTTGCAACTGCGGCACAACATGATAGACGTATTGAGTACTTGGGTAGATTAACTCAGGGCGAAGTAAGGCATCAAATGCGAGATGCAGCTGTCCTGATTGTTCCTTCTCTGTGGTATGAAGCTTTCCCGATGGTAGTTGTGGAGGCGTACGCTTGCGGATTGCCAGTGGTAGGTAGCAAGATCGGCAGTCTTGACTCCTTAATTGAAGATGGCATTCAAGGTGTGAAGTATCCCCCTGGAGATCATAAGTCCTTAGCGGATAATATAAGTTGTTTATTATCTCATCCTAACAAACTAGCGGAGATGAGTCTCAACGCAAGGAGAACTTACGAAGACAATTATAATGCCGATGCTAACTATAATGCTCTGATGCATATCTATAGTGAAGTTTTATCGAAATAAAGCTTACTATGTGCTTGGGCACTGTTCTTGATAAGTAAAATATATTGGCTTCTATGAGTTGTTAGGAGGTTGACATTTGAGCAAGATATTAGTAACTGGGGCTGGAGGTTTTATAGGTCATCACCTAGTCAAGAGCCTTAAGGAGCAAGGCCACTGGGTCAGGGGAGTAGATATAAAGCATCCAGAATATGAACCATCTCCTGCAGATGAATTCTTGATCCTGGATCTAAGGCGTTGGGAGAACTGCCTTAGGGCTACTGAGGGCGTAGAATACGTCTACAACTTGTCTGCCGATATGGGAGGCATGGGGTTTATCTCCTCTAACCATGCAAGAATTCTTCATAACAACATCCTGATTAGCACTCACATGATAGAGGCTGCTAGAGTCAATGGTGTTGATAGATATCTCTTCACATCTTCGGCTTGTGTGTATCCTGAGTATAGACAGCAGGAATCTAATGTTACTCCTTTGAAAGAGGAGGATGCTTATCCTGCTGACCCTCAAGATGCTTATGGTTGGGAGAAGTTGGTATCGGAACGTCTGTGCATACACTATCACGATGAGTATGGATTCAACACCAGGATAGTACGATTCCATAACATATATGGACCTCTAGGTACTTGGGATGGTGGAAGAGAAAAGGCTCCAGCAGCTATATGCCGAAAAGTGGCTATAGCCAAGCTTACTGGTAACCCGGAAGTCGAGATATGGGGAGATGGTGAACAGACCAGGAGCTTTTGCTATATAGACGACTGTGTGGTAGGCATACAAAAGATAATGATGAGTGATTATCATCTCCCTCTCAATTTAGGCACGGATAGGTTAGTAACCATCAATCAGCTTGTAGACATAGTAGCCGATATAGCCGGAATAAACGTAATCAAGAAGCACGTGCCTGGTCCTCAAGGTGTAAGAGGTAGAAACTCTGATAATACCCGTATACGGCAAGTTCTGGGCTGGGAGCCACAGATATCTTTAGAAGAGGGACTAAGGCGTACCTATGAGTGGATCGAGGATCAAGTAAGGCAGAAGCTTGCTATAGAAAGTAGCAAAGTGTCAGTTTAGGGTCTGCAAGTTGAGGAACCTTACGACCTATAAAGGACGCCTTAACGTACTAGGTGTAGGCATAAGTTCTATAGATATGAAAGGAGCCTTATCCAAGATAGATTCCTGGATAAGGCTCCGAGATAAGCAGTATGTATGTGTTACTGGGGTACACGGCGTCATGGAAAGCCAAGTTAATCCCAGGTTGAAAAAAATACATAACCGTGCTGGCATGGTTACTCCAGATGGCATGCCGCTTGTGTGGCTAAATAAACTTGCGGGCAACAACTGGGTAACTAGAGTATATGGCCCGGACCTTATGCTCGCTGCTTTTTCTCAAGGATTAGAGAGAGGGTACAAGCACTTTCTGTATGGAGGAGGTCCAGGGGTAGCAGAAAAGTTAGCAGAGTCCCTCCAGGAAAGGTTTCCAGGAGCCCGAATAGTGGGTTGCTATACTCCTCCTTTTGGCCCTTTGTCAGAAGACGAAGACCAAAAGATAGTTGAGATTATAAATTCATCCAATCCCGATATAGTGTGGGTTGGCCTAAGCACCCCTAAACAAGAGCTGTGGATGTACGATCATCGCAATAAACTCGAAGCTCCAGTACTGATAGGTGTCGGGGCTGCTTTCGACTTTCATGCTGGGCTGAAGGCACAGGCGCCAGAATGGATGAGACGGGTGGGTCTGGAGTGGTTGTTCAGGCTTGCCACCGAGCCTAGAAGGCTGTGGAAGCGGTACCTAAGAAACAACCCACTTTTTATCTGGAGTGTATCTCTTCAGATTCTAGGACTCAGGAAGTATCCGTGTGAATGGTAGGAGCGTGCTTACCATATCCCTGGAAGATATTTCCACTCTCTTTGATGCTTATCTTCCTGGTTACGATTTCTATGCTCGCGATCCATGTGAGGTAGCTATAGATCTCATAGGTTCATACCTTGTAAGTACGGACCACGAAGGACTCACAGCCATAAGGATAGTGGAGGTAGAAGCCTACGGGGGAGAGGATGACCCTGCGTCGCATGCTTTTAGGGGGATGACCAGAAGAAACGCACCTATGTGGGACAGCCCAGGGAGATCCTATGTTTACTTTACTTACGGTATGCATTACTGCTTCAACATAGTAACATCTCCCAAAGGTGTTGCTGGGGCAGTCCTTATTAGGGCTGGGCGGCCGGTTCAAGGCATTGACATAATGACACGAAGGCGTGGCAAGAGCTTATTGGGAGATCTTTGTAGTGGCCCTGCTAAGCTTTGCCAGGCTATGGGGATAGACCTAAGTCTAAATAATGTTATCTTGGACACTCCAAGGATTTGTCTACTTGTACCTCGAAACAGGAACCATCTAGAAATAGAATGTAGCGCCAGGATTGGTATACGCAATGGCCTGCATTTGCCCTGGAGATTTTACGAGAAGGATTCAGTGTGGGTATCTACCAAAAAATTAAACCCAGCATAGTTTTTTATTGTCCACTAGGCTATTTGTGTATTCCTCGTCTTGCCTGTTGTTTTTACAGGTAGTACTCTTTACCTGGCTACAGAAATTTTTACTTAGCTATTAGAGGACTTTGGGTGTCTAACATCCGCAGAACCGACAGAATAAGAAGCTTTGCTGGTCCGCTTAGAAGTATAGCCAAGCGTGGTGCATCTATGTCTCCGCCTATAGGCGTTGAGGTACGTGAGAGAAGGAAGGAGATCAGATATAAAGGTTTGCGGTGGATAGATATCCATAGACCTACCTTGGAAGACATCACTTACCTTGAGCAAGAGTTTGGTTTTCATCCTCTGGCATTGGATGACGTAACGAGTAAAATCCAAAGGCCAAAGCTGGATGACTACACAACCTACCTCTTCTTAGTGCTGCATTTTCCTGTATACGATCCTTCGGAGAGGGTGGCCGTGCCAAGTGAGGTTGATTTCTTTGTAGGTAAAGACTATGTGGTTTCAGTGCACGACGGTCAGTTGAAGCCGCTTTTGTTGATGTGGGCTAGAGCCGAGGAGGATGAAGAAAGCAGGGAGCGCTATATGTCTCAAGGACCTGAGATGCTCCTGTACTACATAGTAGACAGGCTTACTGACTACTTGTTTCCTATGATGACTAGGATAGATCAGAAGCTGGACCTGCTCGATAACAGGATTTTTCGAGGTGATCCCAGAAGGGCAGTGAGGGACCTTGCTGACTATAGACATGACATCATTAGCCTTAGGAGGATCATTCGTCCTAACATGCTAGTGATATCTCAGTTAGAGAACGGGAGAGCTTCCTTTCTGGACGAGAACCTGCAGCCTTATTGGGGGGATATCCTCGATCATTTGCAAAGAGTATGGGACATGCTTGGGGAGTTCAGGGAGCTAGTGGAGGCATTCGATGACACCTTCAATACTCTATACAGCTACAGGACGAACGAGACACTTCGTATACTTACTGTGATAAGCGTCCTACTACTTCCTCTTACCCTCATATCCGGCATATGGGGCATGAACATACCATTACCTTTTCAACCCGAGTTTAGAGATAACCCCTATTCATTCTTGGCGATAATAGTTCTAATGCTAATTACTGTTTTAGCTCTGATATTCGCCTTTAGGCGAAAAGGGTTGTGGTAATCTTAGTACCGTACTTCCCAACCACGGGCTTTTGTTGTTTTCGCCTTTTCTAATAGTCTCTCGATGGCTATTAGCCATAAGCGTCTTGCTGCTATAAATAATATTCCGCCGAACAGTATAAGCTTTCTACTTGCTGGCATAGGATCCCAGAAGTACTCTTTTTCTATCCTGTAACTCTCTTTCCAGTCCCAGCGCTTAGGCATTTCTACCTTTAGAGTGCCTAGATTTCTCCTGGCTATTACTATCGAGTCGTTTTCTAAAGGATTAGGCAACTTCTTGGGATATTGCACCCATATATGATCAAGTGAGCCCTCTATGCTGTAAGGTATACCCTTGGCCTTTAGTATGCTAGCTAACACCAGCATTCGCCCTTGACAGTCGCCTTTCCCAAGCCTCACTACCTCTTCAGTAGTAGGGAAGTACCAAGGAACTCCATACAGTTCCCAAGGAACGGCATATTTCACATATTCTGTATTTACCTTTTGTTCTATAAAAGCAGGGTCATCAGGAAGATCTTTAGCAATGGATGCCACAGCTTGCGTGTCTATATCAGGATTCATAGCGTTGGGGATAGATCTCATCAACATCATTGGATCTGGGTATAGTACCAGCAGCACCCACAGGAAGTAAGCAAAGAAAGCAATAACCCTCCGATGAATGTAAGATATAACAGGTATCATAGTATAGTTCCTAATTGTCCGTGTTTACCGAATTATAAACCTACTACCAGAAACTTCAACACGATCGATCGCCTCAACCTTCATTTACATATCCCATTAGATAAAAATTGCCACAAACAAAGAAAAAGATTTATCCTAGCAGAGGAAAGGATAAAGGGAGAAAAGCATTATGCAAGAAAAACAAACAATGGAAATGCGATGGGACCTAGAAAGCATATTCCCTTCTCTAAACTCGACACAATACGAAGACACATTAAAAGCAGTCAAAACACACATAGACAGCCTAAGACAAACACTAGAAGAGATAGAGAAGATAGATTCCCAAGAGGAAAAAGTACAGGTCCTAGATAAGATAATCGCGACCTCTAACACACTAGGTGAGGATTATCATAAGCTCTATTCATATGTCTATTGCATGGTAACAGCAGATTCACGCAACATAGAGGCGCAAAGGAAGCTAAGTGAGCTAGATAAGTATGGCGCTCAAATACAACAAATCAACTCAAAAATTACTGCCTGGATAGGCAAACTTAGTCTGGAAGAAGTTATCCAGCGTTCAGAGATAGCAAAAAACCACGAATTCTACCTAAGGGAAACTCAGATTCGTGCTAAGCACCTGATGCATCCAGAACAGGAAGATTTATACTCGGATCTTGCTCTAACTGGATCCACTGCATGGGAAAAGCTATATAGCAATCTCACATCTCAGATTACCGCTGTCGTGCCTCTCCCAGAGGGAGAAAAAGAGTTACCTATAAGCGCAGTTAGAAATCTGGCGCTACACAGCGATAGAAAAGTAAGAGAAAAAGCTTATAAAGCTGAGATTTCTGCTTGGGAGAAGTGGGCACTACCTATAGCATCTGCCCTAAATAGTATCAAAGGAGAGAGCCTAACAATATCACAAAGAAGAGGATGGAGCTCTCCGCTAGAGCAGGCATTATTCAGAAATAGAATAGACTTTGAAACGCTCAATGCCATGATGGAAGCTGCTCAAGAATCGTTCCCAAGCTTCAGAGAATACTTACAGACAAAAGCAAGTATTATAGGAGTCGAAAAGTTAGCTTGGTACGACATATTTGCGCCAGTAGGAAGATCAAACCGTAGCTGGACACCACAAGACGCAAAAGAATTTATAGTTGAGCAATTCCACAAATTCTCGCAGAAGCTAGGGAAATTCGCTCAGAGAGCTTTCGATAACAAGTGGATAGATCTAGAACCAAGAGTAGGCAAGGTAGGAGGAGCATATTGTATCTCCATACAGGGAGAAGAGTCGAGAATTCTTGCAAACTACGAATCATCCTTTGATAGCGTAAGTACCCTGGCTCATGAGCTTGGACATGCATACCATAACCTCAACAAAAGCCGCAGAACTTACTTACAAAAGTCGACACCAATGACGTTAGCAGAAACCGCTAGTACATTTTGTGAGACAATAATACAAAAAGCTGCCCTGGAGAGTGCTGATAAGGAAGAACAGATACTCATTCTTGAGGGATCACTACAAAATAGCTGTCAGATAGTTGTAGATATAACATCTAGGTTTCTCTTCGAGAAAGAAGTAATAGATAGGAGGAAAGATACGGAGCTATCGATAGAGGACCTAAAGTCCATCATGACTGAGGCTCAAAAAGCTACATATGGGGAAGCACTAGATAGTGATAAGCTTCATCCTTACATGTGGGCAGCTAAACCTCATTACTACGGATCGGATTTCTATAACTTCCCGTATATGTTTGGTTTACTGTTCGGGCTAGGTCTGTATGCAGCCTATGAGGAATCTCCAGAAGAGTTCAAAGCTAAGTACGATGAGCTTTTGTCATCAACTGGTATGTTCGGCGCCGCAGACCTAGCATTAAAGTTCGGCATAAATATAAGAGATAAGAGCTTCTGGAGATCAAGCTTAGAGGTTATCAAGCAAGACATAGCTAGATTCAAGGATCTAGTAACCTAGTTATATTCAGGAAAATAAAGTGAATTATATATCTAAGCTAGCAAGGTTAATATATCCATACAAGCGATTATTCATTATAAGTATCATATCAACTATTGCTGCCAACGTAGCATCATTGTTTGGGCCATACATCATAAGGCTGTCTATAGATTACGTTCAGAGCAGTAGATCACTTAGGATGATTGGGGTGTATGCCTTGCTACTGCTGTTGGCAGCGGCAGTTGAAGGCTACTTTAGATTCAGCACGAGATACTTCGGTGGCAGGGTTGCTAGAGAGATAGAGTACGAGCTAAGAAACAAGCTATTTAGACATCTACAGTTCCAAGATAGACAATTCTTCCAGTCCTGGCACACTGGTGACCTTATGGCAAGGGCCACTAACGATTTGAATGCTGTCCAAAGATCGGTATCACCAGGTATAACGAACTTATTTAATACTTTGGCGGCATTCGTGAGTGTAGTATCAGTCATGCTTAGTATAAGCGTAGTGTTGACCCTTTACTCCATCTTCATACTGCCTTTGATGAGTATTATCTTCATAGTTTCTAGTAGAGTTATAGAGAGAAGGTTTGAATTCGTTCAGTCCAGCTTTGGGGATATGTCTACTAAGGTTCAGGAGAACGCCTCCGGCGTAAGGGTGATTAACACATATGCCCAGGAGGATAATGAAATCAAGGACTTTGAACGAATAAACAAACAATATCTAGATGCCAGTGTCTCATTCATCAAGATCCAGTCTCTTCTATGGCCATCCATGTACGTAGTCGCAGGCATAGCCACAGTAATACTCCTCTTTATAGGCGGCAGACAAGTAATTCAAGGACGTATATCAATAGGTGAGCTCACTCAATTCTTGCTTTATATCGGCTCACTGCGCTGGCCCATGATCTCTATAGGATGGGTGGTTAACCTGATACAGCAGGGTGCGGCATCAATGAATAGAATAGAGCAGATAATCTCCAAGCTACCTTCCATAAGAGATGAGGACCCCGGCCTAAGCGAGATATCTAGTATAGAAGGAGAAATCGAATTTCGAAACATTTCGTTAACTATTGGGTCTCACAAGATCTTGAAAAACATAAATCTCAAAGTCCCTGCAGGCAGTACATTAGGCATCATCGGACCTACAGGATCAGGAAAAAGTATGCTAGTAAGCCTAATACCAAGGTTATGGGACCCCACGGAGGGGCAAATCCTGATAGATGGAATTAACATAAGACAAATACCTCTCAAGGTTCTTAGGAAGAACATAGGGTTCGTTACTCAGGATACTTTTCTGTTCTCGGATACATTGAAAGAGAACATAACCTTCGGAACAAACAATAAGGATGAGTCACTAGTCCGTTGGGCAGCTGAGGTCAGCCAGCTAAGTAGGGATGTAGAACAGTTCCCTAAGGGATACGAGACAATAGTAGGAGAAAGAGGAGTGACCCTTTCCGGCGGTCAGAAACAAAGAACAACAATAGCGCGTGCTATAGCAAGGGATCCTAAGATCCTGATACTAGATGATGCACTATCCAGCGTCGATACGAACACGGAGAGCGAAATACTGAAGAGGCTAAGGACAGTCATGCAACAAAGGACAAGCATAATTGTTGCTCACAGAATATCAGCTATACAGAACGCTGATCAGATAATCGTGCTGTCAGACGGGGAGATAGTTGAGCAAGGAAAACATTCAGAGCTATTGGAGTTAGATGGCCTATACGCATCAATATACAGGAGACAGCTAATAGCAGAAGAGCTAGGAGTAGATGAAACAGACTCATCCGTCGAAAACACATAAGATCCAAATACCGACAGAAGAATACTACGATCAGAGAGAGGATGCAGGGCTAACAGCATCTCTGCTAATTATACTGGTACTGGCGATTATTACTGCAATCCTCCAGATAACCGGCATAGTAAAGTTGATGTAAGCAAGAAAAAGCAATGGACGAGAAAAAGATTTCCATAATACTTGTATATCCATCAGGATCATACCGAGTTCTACCATATTTGAAAGCTGCCAAATCACTTGATGTAAAGGTACTACACGTTATTGATCGTATGCCTCCTGTTCTCAATAGACAAATGTCGGATGACGTAGTATCAGTAGACTTCGAGAAAGTTGAAGAGGCCGCAGACTCGGTAGTAAAAGCATTTGCAGAGGCAAGAACATCCGCAGTAATAGGTATAGATGACAGCTCCGTTGTATTGGCATCATTTATAGGCCAAAAAATGGGGCTCCCTGGAAATACTCCCCAGAGCGTTGGTATTTCAAGAGACAAGTCCAAGTTGAGAGAGACACTGACCAAAGCAGGACTATCAAATATACGCTTCTATTCATCGAGACTAGATGCGGATGAACACACCCTGGCCATAAGCTCATTCTATCCGTGCGTAATAAAACCTGTAAGCCTCGCGGCTAGCCGTGGGGTTATAAAAGCTAACAATCCCACGGAGTTCATAGAGGCTTTCTCCAGGATAAGGAACATGCTCCTAGAAGATGGGTCGGACCCCTCCACACAGATACTGGTGGAAGAATATGTACCCGGATTTGAAATAGCAGTTGATGGATTGCTAACAAACGGAGAACTAACACTTATAGCTATATTTGATAAGCCAGATCCAATGGAGGGGCCCTTCTTTGAAGAGACTATATACGTGACTCCATCTAGGCTGTCACCAAATATACAAGAGAGAGTAGTAAATCTTATCCAGCTAGCTAGCAAGGCAATAGGTTTAAGATATGGCCCTATACACGCAGAATTACGTGTAAACAGTGACAGCATTCATCTAATAGAGATAGCAGCCAGGGCCATTGGGGGTAAGTGCTCTACGATATTGGAATACAAGCTAGGAATGTCGCTTGAGGAACTTATAATAAGGCACAGCCTGGGTAACACGGGTAGTATAAATTGGTCTGCAATCAAAGATAACAATACAGCTACAGGCGTAATGATGATCCCTATTCCGCGTAGCGGCATACTAAACAAAGTAAGCGGGGTAGAAGAAGCACTATCGATTGAGGGTATTGAGAACATAGACATAAATATACCCCTCAAATCCCATGTGACACCACTCCCCGAAGGGGCAACCTACCTAGGTTTTATATTCGCTAAGGGCCCAACACCAGAGATGGTAGAGTACTCCTTGAGGAAAGCGCATTCGCTCTTGAAGATAGAGATCACTCCCGAGATTCCCATTATTAACCGGCACTTCCATCTCAAGAGCGAAGAGGGACTGACTTCAAAAGTGCACTAACAACACAAGTTATCGTTTAAAGGCTCAGCACAGCAATACCAAGGTTCTGTAAGGCCTGGTGCTTCCCTATAGGAATTCCTAACAGGAGCATCGGGCATTGGCAACCTCGCCTTGGCGTAGGCTACAGCTTTCACCCGATCAAAGATCTCATAATTAGTCTTATTCTGGGATACCATCTCCTGAACTAGCACCGATATCTCATGGTAGAGTTCGTCCATCCTAGTATCAGGGTGGGACCAGATGTAAGTAAACGATTCCTCATCCAGGGCGCCCAATACTCCCATCTGTTCCAGCTTGGGAATTATAAGAGACCCAGGCGGAACCAATAGCCTTATGGAGTAGTGTACAGGAGAAACATTAGGAATAAGATCTTGGTCTTCCACAAAGTGGAGCAGTTCAAGGAAGCTGTCCAATGTCTCCCAAGGAGTGAATGGTAATAGGGAAGGGTTCATCTCTATATCATTCTGCCTAAGAATGGACAATGCTTCTTCAACATCCTGTCGAGTATGACCTTTCTCTAGATTTCTAAGTACATCCTCGTTGAGAGATTCCACAGCTGAGACCACAAAAATACATCCTAGCTCACGCAATTCCGTAAATAAATCTCTCTTCTCGATTATGTGCTCGATCTTGATAGTCGCATCAAATGTGAGAAATGGAAACTCTTCATGTACAGCTCTCAAAATCTTTAGGACATGCCCTGGACCATTGAGAAAATCAGGATCGCCGAAGGTAATGTGTGTAGCCCCCGCATTAACCTGCTGCCTTATATCCTCTATTACTACGTCTTTAGGAACGACGAAGAACCTTCCCCCGTACACCGGAGGAATAGGGCAGTGAGTACATGTATGAAGGCAGCCACGAGTAGCCTCAACATACCCAGCCTTTCTAAGTTGGCCTTTATGCCTAAGAGCAGCGTACATTTCTATATTGGGAAGACTTTCCCTGTGAGGCACCACAAAACTCAGCTTGGTTAATATAGGGTTTAGTAAATCAGAGGTGAAAATCCCTGATCCATCATGCTGAGAAGACGAATCTTGTGCCTCAAGACTCAAAGCTAGATCCACAAGAGCTTGCTCATATTCACCAGCTAGGACAGAATCCGCCACGCTAGATAAGAGATAGTTGGCGTTAAGGTAAGCATAAAGACCATAGAAACATATATGAGTATTGGGATTAATACCCCTTATCTCCCTGGCTACTGGAACGGCAAGCCTCATGGCAGTATGCATAGGAGTAGATATCGCGACGAGCTTGGCGTTAGATACTCTAGAAAGATCCAAGTGCTCAATACTTAAGTCAACGGCTATAGGGGAAAACCCAGCCCTCTTTAGGAAGGCAGCAGGAGATGCCAGGGATAGGGGCTGGTGCCCAAGCTCATATACAGCTAAGAGGACTATATCTCCAGGGGCTCTCACTTCCTTGGAGCTGCTCCTCCCTTAGCCCCTCCCTTAGGGGAAGATGAGCCTACCGGTATCCAGCCTTCCGGCATCTGAGCGTTCTCTCCGAAGAAGAACTCTTCCATCTGTTCCCTAAGGAATGCCCTAGCCTCAGGATCGGCCATATTTAGACCATAATGATTAATTATAAGCTTTGCCTGCTCCTCCCAAAGTTGGTAGGCTTGAGCAGATACGTTTTCATAGATACGCTGACCAAGCTCGCCAGGAAATGGGGGCTCATCTAGACCCGGAAGCTCTTTGCCAAGTTTTACACAAAAGACCGTTCTAGGCATATTATAGAAAACCTCCAAACACCGTCATACAAGTATATCTGCTAAGCTAAGTTATAGGAATGCTTAGGTGGAATCAAAGGACAAAATAAACATCGCAATACTATGTTCCATATGTAGGTTCTCTACTTACCCCCTGTACAGGGTACTATCAAATAATCTATTTAATCCAGTACTGATAGCTATACACACTACACAATCTTATAGAAGAGACGAAAAATTACCTCTTGTTGACATAAATTCGGCAAACTTACAAAGAATTCTAGATAAGGATAGAGTAATAGTTATTAATGAAAAAAAGCAGCTTTACCAATTAGAGCAGGAGCTTGTAGTCTCTAAACCAGATATAGGTGTCCTGCTTTGCTTCCCATACAGAGTAGAAAGGAATATTATTTCGATACCAAGCAAGGGGTTTATTAATCTACATCCATCTCTGCTGCCTGCTAATAGGGGGCCAGACCCCATCTTTTGGTCCTTATACTATGGGGATAGAGAAACTGGTGTCACGGTGCACAAGGTAACAGAGGAACTGGACGAAGGCCCTGTAATCTTACAGCAAAAGGTAACTATACCAGTAGGTACAAGGTACTTAGAGCTTGAAGACGTGTGTGCCAGAATTGGAGCTGATCTGCTAGAAGCAGCCCTAGCAAATATTGATACCCTAATACCAATGGAGCAAAATAAAGAGCTAGCGACTTATAATCCTCTCCCAAAGTCAGAGCATTTAGTTGTGAGTACTGACTGGACAGCAGAGAGATCATTTAGATTCCTTAGGGGTATAGAGGGTATTTGGCTCCCTCGTATATCAGGCGTTTTCGGCAGCATTCCTGTGTTGAAGGCATTGGAATATACACAAGAGCCTATGGCAGAAGAAATAAGATCAGAAGATAGTACTGTCTTGATAAGATTTCAAGACGGAGCTGTCAGAATCATCCCAGCTAATTAGCAATCCACCAAACGAGTTTTACTTCGCAGAACGTGCCTTCTGCGAAGTAAAAAGATTATGCCTTCACTTATCTAGGAAAGTACCAACAAGTATTTATCAATCTAGCAGGACTCGTGATTTTCGTATAAGTGACTAAACCATGTCCTCAGCTTCATACTCGATATAACTTATAGGAATCGCCTAGGGATATTATGGTACTACCTTAGTTAAATAGATCTTCGCAACCGATCTAATGGGATATGTCAAATAGTGGTGTAAACTTGCTAGCTTTCAACTCGATGATAGTAACAGTATCTGTTGGCTTGATTCTAGTCATGTAAAAAGCCCTCGACCTACCCAGTAGGTCGAGGGCTATATAAACACAATTACGCAGGCCTTGCTCCCAAACCACCCTCGTATTCGGGAACAGTAGCAGGGTGTCGGGCAGTAGTTATGATCCAATCAACTATCACAGCTATCAGAGAACCCACGGCTATCGGAATTATGTGCAGATCACCAAACGCCGGACCATGAGGATAGAATACTTCAGCCACCCACATACCTAGAAACGGGTAGGCAGCAACCCTCCAAGGCTTCATAGCAAGCTTGCCCGGCAACAAGTCATACCATAGCACACCCAGAGCATAGCTAAGAGCTAGCATCAATAGGAACGTACCTATTTGCATCTTCCTACCTCCTTTATTAAATGCCTATGGATAAATGCTGTTCCTGATAGTATTTTACAACTTATATGATAAAACTACAAAATTTAGACTATGAATATTCATAATCATTATTAAATTTGATAACTATCATTTACTAAGTGTCCACTAATTCCTTGTGATTTGGCCAACGGCAGAAAAGATTATCAGCAATAAAGACGCAGCCATAAAGAGTATCCTCATATTAGGAGGTAGAAATACGCTTACTAACATCAAAAGCAGAGCTAGAAAAATGACAATTAAATGCTGTTTCATTAGAGTCCTGAAGTTATTGTTTTATGTCAAATTGCTTTGTAAGTAAATCCCATATACCTTATGGCTATCCTATCCCGTATTATTCCCACCTAAATAGCTCTATCTCCGTAAGCCCTATGTACACGCCAAAGTTAACAGGGTTCTGGTTCGTGCCAAGCACCCGCACCTTTTGGCTATGCACTGGCTTGAAGATGACCGTGTTGAAGCCCTCTGACGGTTGCACCGGGTAGCGCGATATCTCCTCTACATCCACCCACCTGTCGCCATCCCAATACTGTACCTTGTAGTCACGAGGCGGCTTGACCCCACCGTTGTCGTTGTAGAAGAACAAGTTCACACGCGAGAACACCATCTTGGTGCCTAGATCGACCGCGTACCAGTCCTGTGCGTTGTGCGAGTTCCACGACGTCCATCTTGGGGATGCCGCGTAGGAACCATCCAAAGGACCCCATAGGGTGTCGTAGGGTGATGTGTAGGAGGCAGATGGTATAACGTCGCGTCCGAAGAAGAGGTTGGCATTGACAACCTCAAGCTCAAGTAGTTGTGGACGCGAACCATCTGGGAAGACGAGCCTCACCTTGCGGGCCTTCACAGTATCGAACGACACCACATTCCTACCCACAACGATCCGATTGCCCAGCCACCAGGGATGCGTGACGTCTGCCCAAGAACTACCCGTCCAGTACTGGATGCCTACCTCACTTGGCAGGTTGTCCCCGCCAAGGTAGAACGTCACTCTGTTGAAGAGCTTCAGCCTGTGGAAGTCCATACCGTACCTGGGAGTGTCGTCGTCAATTGCAGGTCTCCAGGCACTCACGGGATTGATGGAGCCGTCGAGTGGTAGCCAGGCTGCGTCCGTATTCGACGAGACTATGGGCTCAGGAGTACCCAGTCCCGCGGATGGCCCCTTGGAGTTGCCAGAGAGGTTGCGGGTATTGAGAATCTCCAGCTCGCTGATGCCAACGTACGTGCCCGTGCCCTTGTGAGACGATACGTTCTCGATCCTCACCCGCACCTTGCCGGTGAACACAGCATCGAAGGTCACGGTATTAGCTCCCTCCACCGGGCGCTGGCTCGACCTGACCTGATTCTCGACTTCGTGCCAGGCGCCATCCTGCCAGTAGAGTACCTGGAAGGAGCGCGGTGGCTGGAGTCGGGAGCCAAAGGAGACGAAGTCCACAATCACCCTGTTCATCTCGCGTGGATACTCGAACTGCACCTCATACCAGTCGTACCTATGGCCAGAGTTCCAGTCACTCCATATCTTACCGTTGTCGATGGAGCCATCCAGCGGTGCCCACAGGTTGTCGTACTCAGGAAGGTTCCAGTCACCATTGAAGGTATAAGATGCGTTTGGCCTGGGATATCGCCTTGCCTCAGGATTGAGGGCTATGTTGGGTGCTATCTGTGGCTCCGGTGGGTTGTTGCCAAATATGAGACCATCGAACCACAGCTTGTACCGGCCAGCACTCCCACGAGTCACGATCTCGATCGAGCGCACGCGCGAGAGATCTGGCTGGCCAGTGGAGCTTCTTGCCCAGTCGGCGCTGCCACCCAGTGGCACCTGCAGCCATTGCCAGCCATCTCGGGCCTCTGAGTATGGTACTGAAGAGGGGTTGAGGTAGTTTACTCTTGGGGTGTACTCGAAGTAGCTAGAATTATCGGTCACGAGCCTGATCACCGGCTGTGGGTCGTTAAAGCCCCCAACCACCTCATGCGCAAAGCTGATCCAGAAGGCAACGTAGTCCCTGTCGGAGAGGTCCCAGGAGCCACTTGGAGCAGGATATCTCCAGACCCCTGTCGCCGCATTGCTCTCGATGCGGATCGACTCGTTGCCCACCACCCTGTGATCGGAGTCAACAACAACACGGGCATAAGGGGCTTCCTCTTCAGTCACAAGCGGTGACCAGCCCTCGAGTGTGGAGCCATCAGATATGAGCTGAGTACCCACCTTCACGTTGTCCACCCACCATCCGGGTAGATCCACTCCAGGGTCGGTCACGTAGCGGAAAGCAAGCAGCACCGTCCGACCAGCATACTGCGAGAGGTCGAAGGTCTCCGTGCGCCACCCACCCGAGTCACCACTGAAGCCAGGGACGTTATCCTTGACGAGCTGGATGGCATCGCTTGCAGTCTGGGTGGTAGTGTGCTCGTTGGCCAGGCTGCGGAACGTGCGCCCGCCGTCCGTTGAGACCTGCACGAATCCAAAGTCGTAGCCCTGCTCTATCTGATAGTAGGTATCGAACGAGAGGGTGGGAGAGCCGGCAGGCACTGTCACCTCGCGCACGATGCCACGATCGAGGTTGGGGGCTGCTCCAGAGCGGAGAGCCGGATTACCAGCCCCGTAGGGTGGGTTAGCATCAACCGCCCACTCGATAGCCTTGGCCGGGATCTCCGTCTGCCATGCCGAGGCGGCCACCCCTTCAGTACCCACCTCGGTGCCCCTAGGAGTAGCGTACACGTCGAACCACGCCAGGTCCGCAAGTCGCCCATTGTTCACCGTCAGGCTAACTCTGTAGAAGCCAGGATCGACGTAGGTGTGAATCACCGACGCAGTCTCCGCTATGTCACCGTCGCCCAGATCCCAACGGAATGAGAGCTGTCTGCCCTCGGGGTCGCTACTAGCGGAGGCATCGAAGGTAACGGGCTCGCCGATGTACACAGTGCGGGCAGAGATAGAGGCCCGGGCCACTGGAGCTTTGTCGTCCATTGTGGCCTCCCGCTGGAAGATGTCTGACACATTGGAGCCCCTGTAGATGGCGCCCTGGCCATTGCCAGTTATCTCGTTGCCGGCAAGGTCTACCCAGCGGGTGTCGTACATGTAGACGCCATAAGTGGTGTTGTTCTCAATGCGGTTCTGCTGGATGATCCAATGATAGGCCTCGTACCCCGGCTTGTAGCCGAGGGCCACACCGACGCTCTTGTTGTCATGGACGTAGTTACCGCTCATGATGAAGTGACTGCTGCTGCCGTGTACCACCGCGATACCAGCGTTACCGAAAGGTTCGGGAGCGTAGGCATTGACAGTGCCGTTGTATGCGGCCTCGTTACCAATAAGCACGGTGTGGTCGGAGCCACCTAGCCAGAAGCCATAGCTGGAGTAATTGCCCTTGTTGCGCACGAAGATGTTGCCCGCGGACCAGCACTCCCAGGCGTTGTTATGAGCATAGGAGGCATCATTACCCTCAAAGTAGTTGCCCGTACTAAGGTAGCCGTTGAGAGGGCGAATAAATACTCCATCACCGCCATGTGTAAAATCGTTGTACAAGAAGCGATTATCGTTCGACCCAGTTTCAATCAAAACACTAGCAGAATCCCGCGCATGAACCTCCCCCGGCGCTATGCGTATGCCATAATTCATCACGTTGTTCTCGATTAGGTTGAGGGAGGAAGCCCACATCTTGAGGCAGACGTTCGAGCAGTGCGAGAAGTAGTTATTCCTTATTGTATTTTCGTTACTATACCGAAGGTGAAGCCCATTCCAGATACGCTCTCCCCTGTTGTTTGTTATAGTGCTTCTATGCACACTAACCAACATCACTGCACCAAAGTTAGGTCCATCTCCCCATCCAAAGTCTGGGTCTGTGTAGTTGTCAGAAAAGTTATTGTCAGTGATAGTCCAATTTTGGCCGTTAGTCACTTTCAATCCAAGCTGAAATCCCTTAGCAGTGAGGTTCTTAAGAACTACGTTTGAATGACCTGTAGATGTCACAGCAGTTCCAAGAAAACTCTCCGGATCTCCAGCTCTACCAGGGCCGACAAGGAGTGCCCCATTCCCATCAACTGTAATGTTATCAGCCGCTATAACTATTCCCTCACCATTAGGGAAATAATACTCACCAGGGCGGAAAGTCACGTCTTGTGTAATTACCATTCCAGGAGTAGGCACAACAAGTTCTTCCTGAGCATGCACCACATCGAGTCCTATATTAGGTTTGTTAAACAACAATAAGGCTACCAGAATAATCCCTGTTGTCAATGATCGCTTTATATTGGTCAGGTACCTCATATCAATCGCCTCGGATGTATATGCATGAAAGATACATTAATACTATAAATATTGCAATAAGTTACAGGGGCAAATCGTTCAGAGAGATTTTGAGCACATGAGCTATACTAAAATGCTGCAAGCACAAAAATCGAAATACCTGATGGAAAACTAGACTTATGGAAATTGTATCTATCGATAGTCTACAAGAAGCGCTCAGAAGGAATAACTACATAGCTGATAGAGGCTTAGCAACATCCCTTTTTCTAGCACTACGCCTTGGAAAGCCCCTGTTGCTGGAGGGTGAGGCCGGTGTAGGTAAAACTGAGGTAGCAAAAGTAATGTCTCAGATCCTCAAGACAGATCTGATTCGACTACAGTGCTACGAAGGGCTTGATGTATCCCAAGCGGTCTACGAATGGGATTATGCCAGGCAGATATTGGAGATCAGGATACTAGAATCTGAAGGCTTAGATAGGCACAGTACGCTAAGAGAGATATTTAGCGAGGAATTCCTGATAAAAAGACCTCTATTACAAGCTATAGAGTACTCTTCGACACACGCAGGTAAATTCCCAGTCTTGCTAATAGATGAAGTAGACAGGTCAGACGAGGAGTTCGAAGCTTTCTTGCTGGAGATATTATCAGACTTCCAGGTCACCATACCAGAGATCGGAACGATCAAAGCACAAGCCAGGCCATTAGTAATACTTACATCTAATCGTACTAGAGAGCTACACGATGCCCTCAAAAGGAGATGCCTCTACTACTGGATTGACTACCCTTCCATAGATAAAGAAGAGGAGATAATTCGAGTTCGAGTTCCCGGGATAGAACGAGAACTTGCCCATCAAATAAGTAGCTTCATGCACAGACTTAGGGCCATGGATCTGTACAAGGTACCAGGCGTTGCCGAAAGTATAGATTGGGCATCAGCATTAGTAACTCTTAACCACTCTAAGTTAGATCCTGAAACGATTAATGAAACTATAGGCACTTTGCTTAAACATCAGGAAGATATCATCAACGTCCGTCGTGAGTTAGAGAACCAAGTAACCTTGGGTCAGAAATGAATGAGTTGAGAGAAAACCCAGATTTATCATCTCCCATAATAGGAAACCATATACTGGTGAAACTACTTGGTTTCACTAGGTATCTACTGAACAGCGGCGTTCAAGTAGGACTATCCCAAGTAGTAGATTTTGTGCGTGGAGTGACTCTCACTTCGCTGCAAGAAGAAGATATAAGAACAGTAGGTCTATTGACATTAGTAAACAGGAAAGAAGATATAGATAAGTTCAATGCGGCCTGGAAAAACTACTGGCGAGGGGAAAAGATAGATCAGGCAGGTAGAGAGCTCTCAACTCAAGCTCACAAGGGCGAGGGATTGCTACCTCATATAAATAGTGAATCCACCGCTATGCGCAACAACCTATCGGTACAGCCTCAAACTCTAGATATAAACCGCGACAGTGATAACAACGATGAAACACCTAACAATTTGGCAACATTGTATAGCCCAGACGAGATCCTACGGCACAAAGATTTTTCGAAGCTGTCTCCAAGCGAGCTGCTAAGAGCTCGAAAGCTCATCCAGCAAATGAGATTACAGATGCCGCTACGAAGATCGCGTAGATTGGTTCCATCTATAAAAGGTAGAAAGCTAGATATCAGAAAGTCCTTACGAAACCAGATAAAGTATAGGGAACTGATAAGTACCAGCTGGAAAGATAGAAAATTCAAGCCTAGAAAGATAGTTTTACTATGCGACATTAGCGGATCCATGGCCCCCTACGCCAGCATGTTAATACACTTTATGTATACACTTCATCAGGACAATGCAGCAATTGAAACCTTTGTGTTCGGGACGAAGCTCACCCGCATAACAAGACTCATGCAGAGCAAAGATGTCGACAAGGTATTGAAGAGGGTATCAGAGGAAGTTCAGGATTGGGCCGGTGGTACTAGGATCGGTGAATCTCTTCATACTTTCAACATCCGCTGGTCAAGGAGAATGCTCCAGCAGGGTGCTATTGTAATAATAATCAGCGATGGATGGGACTGTGGAGACGTCGATCTTCTCTCAAGGGAAATGGCCCGTCTACAAAGATCAAGCTACCGACTAATATGGTTGAATCCGCTACTTGGGACTCCCGGATATGAGCCTCTTACAAGGGGAATAAGAGCTGCTATGCCTTTCATTGATGATTTTATATCAGCACATAGCCTAGCTAGTCTAGAACACCTCGTGAAGCTTCTCGGAGAGATTCCATCAGTTAGAAGTCAGAGAAGGCAGGCCCCCGGATTTCTAATCTAGTTGACTCAGAACTAAACTCCTATTAGGATATTCAAGTATCCTTGTAGTTTGCTCTCACAGACATCAATCTCTGGAGGCTGAGTATGGCTTATTCATCCCTCATAGGTGCCAGAGTAAGAAGGAAGG
The DNA here is from genome assembly GCF_059335935.1 of Thermobaculum sp. T2p. NCBI lineage: Bacteria > Bacillati > Chloroflexota > Chloroflexia > Thermobaculales (SeqCode) > Thermobaculaceae (SeqCode) > Thermobaculum (SeqCode) > Thermobaculum sp. T2p. The sequence goes on along the minus strand of NZ_JANZYQ010000014.1, from coordinate 92,304 downwards.
AAGACCCAAGGCTAATAACAGGAAGATCTACATATGTAGGGGACCTTAGATTACCAGGCATGTGCTATGTCTCTTTCGTGAGAAGCCCCTACGCACATGCCAAAATCAGGAATATAGATACAGCAGAGGCTATTAGCGTACCGGGGGTAGTGGCAGTCTTTACCGGAGAGGATCTAATAAATGACTACGACCCTATGCCCATGTCGAGCTCAGGCGAAGGAGAGGCTCCCGACAGCTCCCAGGAGACTAGCCACACGCACTATGCCATCTCCATAGATAGGGTGCGCTATGTAGGGGAGATAATTGCGGCGGTCGTTGCCGAAACTCAGGAAGCAGCTGCAGATGCAGCTTCTAAGGTACAAGTGGATTGGGAAGAGCTTCCAGCCGTAGCTGATATTGAAGCTGCACTAAGTCCAGAGGCTCCAAAACTGTACGATAACACCAACAGTAATGTTGAGCATGTGTGGCGATACTCGAACGGAGATGTGGAAGGTGCCTTCAAGAACGCCCACAAAGTAGTAAAGCAGCGAATGATTAATCAGCGCCTAGCTGGCATACCAATGGAAGGTAGAGCTGTGGTTGCTTCTCCTGACCCGATGGTGGGCGGTATAACTGTATGGTCTAGTACTCAAGCCCCTCACCTATCGAGAGGTGATATAGCCAAAGTACTTCGATTACCCGAAAATGCAGTAAGAGTAATAGCTCCTGAAGTAGGAGGAGGATTCGGGGTCAAAATAGGTATATATCCAGAAGACATAGCTCTCGCGGCTATTGCACGTCGCCTCAACATACCTGTCAAATGGGTAGAAACACGTAGCGAGAACCTTATGGCCACCACACACGGCAGGGCACAGATAACTACACTCGAAGCAGCAGTAGACAAGGATGGTAAAGTACAGGCCATTAAAATGCATATTCTTGCAGACGTGGGAGCATACCCGGTAGCTCCAGGAATAGCAGAGCTAACGGGCAGGATGAGTACTGGAGTCTATGATATCCCGGCAGTTGAGATCGAAGCTACCTGCGTGTACACGAATACCACTCCTGTGGCAGCATACAGAGGCGCGGGTAGACCAGAAGCCGCTTATTATATAGAGCGTATGATGGATATCATTGCAGATGAGCTAGGTCTAGATCCTGCAGAGATCAGGCGTCGCAATTTCATTCCACCAAATGCTTTTCCCTACAGGACCGCAACAGGGGAACTCTATGATAGTGGAGAGTACAATAAGGCTCTTACAAAAGCTCTTGAGTTGGCGGACTACAATAGTCTAAGGGAAGAGCAGAGAAAGCTAAGAGATCAAAACAGCAACATCCTAATCGGAATTGGCATCTCTTGTTATGTTGAGATGTGTGGCTTCGGTCCCTACGACAGCGCTATAGTAAGGGTAGATCCCAGCGGCAACGTAACGGTTTTCACGGGCATATCTCCTCATGGTCAGGGGCAGGAAACAACGTTTGCTCAAATCGTTGCAGATACACTTGGCGTAGACTATGAAAAGATAATAGTAAGACATGGCGACACAAGAGAGACTCCCCAAGGTATGGGTACCATGGGAAGCCGCGGTTTAGTGGTAGGAGGGTCAGCTCTGGTAAGGGCTGTCAATAAAATACTTGAAAAGGCAACAAAGATAGCCGCTCACATCCTGGAAGCAGCCCCAGAAGACATAGAAGTGTTGAACGGCAAATATCAGGTAAGGGGAGTACCGAGCCGTAGCGTAACATTTGCAGAGATAGCATCCAAAGCTTACAGTGGTGACCTACCCGAAGGGATGGAACCTGGTTTGGAGTCCGTGGACTTCTTCAACCCCCCAGAGCTTGTGTATCCCTTCGGGGCACACGTAGCCGTAGTAGAAATAGAGAAAGATACTGGGATAGTACGCCTTCGAGACTACGTTTCGGTGGATGATTGTGGAAGACGAATAAGTCCTATGCTTGTAGAAGGTCAGGTACATGGCGGCCTGGCTCAGGGCATATCACAAGCGTTATATGAGGCAGTCTTATACGATTCTCAAGGCCAGTTACTAACTGGAACCTTGATGGATTACAATGTACCGCGAGCCACACAACTCCCCAGCTTTAGAACTGACAAGACCGAAACTCCTACGCCTCATAACCCTCTTCAAGCAAAGGGAATAGGAGAAGCAGCCACTATAGGCTCTACTCCAGCAGTAGCAAACGCAGTAGTGGATGCGTTAGAGCCTTTCGGTATAAGACATATAGATATGCCTTTCTGGCCAGAGAAGATATGGAAGATTATAAACTCCTCATCTCGTTAGCCCAGGGAATCCGATGATCCCTGGGTACATTCATTGCTTGATACCTCCGTCGTGTACGACGGAGGTATTGTTATGTCTAGTATAAAGCTTCCACCACTTATAGTACCCATCATAACGATCACTCACTATCTATTATCAGCTCCTCAGTTTACGCAGCAAAGACCAAGCGTATTGATATAGTGCTTGAATAACATGATCTAGGATACCTGGTAGTGGCACGATAGTAGACAATAGCACCGGCACTGTAAGCATAAGATTATCATGGGGCCAGTCAAAGGAGTACATCCTGTACATATACATGCCGGGGTATGCACAGGTACCATACCCACGATCGTCTATCCACTTCACAACATCCAAGATGGTAAGAGCATCACAGTAATTAGGGCAACTCTAAAAGGTCTTACAATGGAGCCCATGTTCATCAACGTGCATGAATCTATGGAGAGATTACACAATGTAATCGCATGTGGAGCCATTGGATCTCCTCCCTATAACAGGAATAGGAGCCTTAGGTTACATAGCAAACAAACCCTGGTCAGATGGATTTATCTTCATAGTAACGTTCTCCAGCATCATTGCGATTATCATGCAGCTTGTGATTAGGGAATCTGTACAGCGTCAATAACAATCGACGAAATCTTACAGCCTTTAAATTGGTATACAGTACCTGGGCATACACCAATCCATGGGGCGCATGTCCTAGTAGAGACTGGAAGGCACCTAGAGAGCTGTGTCATTATGGTAAGTCCCCAGCATACTGGTCCTATCTACTAGTTACCTAGTATCCAACTTTGTTGCGCCCTTTGGGGCAAAAGTAAGTGCAGAGCGTAGTACTTAACAAGATCAGCCGTCTTAGTAGCCGTGACACATTCTTGCTAGGTGTGGCTGGGGTATGGTGTTGGAGTTATCACCGAGGTTACGGTTATATCTACTATAGGCGTTTTTAGAAAAGGTCTAGAAGGGATAAGGTCCATGGGGAGGCCGCAACGCTGCTTCTGGAGATGATATAGGCTTTGCTAGACATAGTTTATTATCTGTAGTTGCTGGTGATCTGTCACTAGGCATGTTATTTTCCAGATACAAAGATAATCCCCATCCTAACTATTATTAAAAAGATTGACGCTATTAGGAAGAACACAATTATAGTAGTAAGAGGTTTTATAGAGTTACGGGCATCACTAAGCATACCTTCTTGAATTGGAACTACTTCACTCGGTGTATCATCACCAGACGCTATGGAAGGGACATCCTGATTATCCAGTAAGCTAGACTTTAGCTGCTCACTCACCTTGGAAAGGATCGCATACTTGGTGCTAAGCTTGTCCAAGCGCTCCTGCAAGTAATTGATTCTGGATACAATACTAGCACGCTCTACCAATGCTGCTTCCAGAATAGACCACAAGCCTGAGTCCTGCGCAATAGATATAACTCCGTCAACTACACCTAACCTGTTAGTTAGCTTTATCAGGTCATCTTTGACTTGAGCTTGGAGTCCATCCACTCGCTCAAGCATTGAGCTGATATCCCGAGCAAGTACACAGAGATCTTCATGGGGTTGTGGCATTTTGCACCCAATCTTACAGAACCCAGATCTATAATTGCCCGAGTTGCATTCAAGAAGGAACCATAAACTTATATCCTACTCTAGGTAGAACAACTATGTTGCCCAGCGATTCATTAGGCATGCCTAGCTTTCTGCGAATATGGCTTATATGAGTTTTAAGGAGAGACTCATCTCCCTCATCGTATCCCCAAGCATACTCAACTAGTCTAGAGGAAGGTACCACTCTACCAGCATTTGCAACAAGTATATAGAGCAGCTTGAATTCTGTAGGAGTCAAGTGTATTTCCCTACCATCCAGGAGGACCTCATGTGTATCCCTGTCAAGGGATAGCGGCCCGGATACTAACTTGCCTGAAAAGTCAACGCTAGAAGCACTTGAATTGCGCTTGGCCACAGCTCGTATCCGCATAGCCAATTGTCTATGACTAAAAGGCTTAGTCACGTAATCATCCGCGCCTATATGGAATCCTTGAACTATATGGTCCTCATCATTTAGCGCAGTCAGTAAAATCACAGGTGTATTAGATTGCTCCCTGATACGCTTGCAGACTTCAAAACCGTTCATCTTAGGCATATTCGCATCTAGAACCACTACATCAGGGTGATCCATCTGCCATCTACGTAGAGCTTGCAATCCATCACTTGCTGCTATGACATTGAAGCCCTCCCTTCTTAATGCATAGGCTGTAACATCAAGCATATCCAAATCATCATCAGCTACTAACACCTTCACCTTATCCCCTCCATGATTCTTATATACTTATAAAAAGTCTGCTGCTAGAGGACTTAGGCGTCTTATCCAAGGCTAGCGGGATACGAAACCAGAAGGTGGTTCCTATTCCCTTAGAGCTTTGCACACCCACAACGCCTCCATGCATCTCTACTATCGCCTTCACGATAGAAAGCCCCAACCCTTGCCCCTTAGAGTAAGACTCTCTGCCAACACTACCACGGAAAAATGATTCGAATACTCTATCCAACTCTGAAGAATCCATACCTGGTCCGTGATCTCGGACTCTTGTTTCGACAAAGTTATCTATTTCCAAAATTTCGACTTCTATCTGATCACCATCAAGAGAATAGTTGATGGCGTTGTTGAGTAAGTTGATTATCACATGCTTGAGCCTGACTTTATCTGCCCAAGCTGGAGATAGTTTCTTGGGCGCAAGTAATAAGATCCTTTTATTCTTCTGATCAGCTATCGGAGCCAAAATCTGCACTGCTTCACGAACGCAATCAACTATAGATACGGGCTCCAGCTTCAACACCAACCTTCTATCCACAATGGCAGTCCAAGTCTCAATATCCTCGACCATAGTCTTGAGCCAATTGACGCTTTTCTTTAGATGGCTAATTAGCCCCTTACATTCGTTGCTTTCTTGCGACTCTTCAAGCAGGTCTGCGATCAAACTAATAGTAGAAAGGGGAACCTTCAACTCGTGGGAAAACCTGGCCATGGCTTGTAAGTCCTTATTTTGCAGGTGATTGAAGGACTTAGAACTACTGTAGTTCGAACCGATTAGAGCATTACTCATCTGAAGCCCCTTTCTATTAGCATCGTTCCTGTTGCAACAATGAGCATACTGCAAGGGGCTACAAACTTCATCACCTAAAAAGGTAATTTTCAAGTAACTAAAATTGTGAATTTTCGGTTTAAGGAGACTCTATCCTGTAGATAATATTGTCGAGGATCTCCAGAAAGTCGCCTAAGGTTATATCCTCGTAGTAGGATTGAACCTTACCATTGAGGTAAAAAATAGAGTTCTTACCTTTATAGTAAAGGGTTATCCAAACGGTGGGTACATCTGTACACTTAAAACTCTCTAGCGGTAGGTCAGATATCACTAGAATCTTCTTCCCCAAATCACGGCACCGATTTGGTAAATTCTCAAGTTCAATGCAGACAACTTCAAGCTTAGGTCTAAGCCTGTATATCGCACCCGATATGGCTTCCCTGTAAACTCTAGGACTATTAGCAACCACTACGACGGGCTTCTCAACGGTTTCCATAATATCACCTGTGAAAACACGTCATGTCTTACCTTTGTAAGTTAGAATAAATAAAGATTAGTATGATTGAGTATTATTGAAGTAGATGCTTTGGTTTAACCTCTGTGTAGGTTTAATTTTTTACGAGATTTTTATGCGGACGGTGTAAAGCAATATTTACAAGCTTATAGCTCCATGTCTGAGTGCGAACAGTACGGCTTGTAGTCTAGAATTAGTATCTAGCTTACGTAATATGTTATTGGCATGTTTGTGAGCCGTATCCACGGTTATGTTGAATCTTGCGGCTATCTCCTTATCGCTTAGACCCTCTGCTATTGCCTGTAATATCTCCCTCTCCCTGTCAGTAAGTTGTCCTATCTTATCTCTGGCATTTGCATCCTCTATTCTGGCTCTACCAGCTAGAAGTAAAAGCTCAGCTATTTCCTGGGGACTATGAATTGAACCACCAGCTGATATGCATCTAATAGCCTGAATTATGTCTTGTACTCTGGATAGCTTTAGCATTACACCGTCAGCACCAGCATCTATAGCCCTAGCCAAATCTAGCTTGTTCATACTGCCGGTCAACACTAATACATGGCAAGCAGGATTCGATGACTTTATCTCCCTCACAAAATCTACGCCATTACCATCTGGTAACCCCAGATCCAGTAGTACTAAGTTGACACTCTGTAGATATTTCCTGGCCTCGGCTATGCTACCGGCCTGGGAAATGACGCTAATATCTTCCTCTATACTGCAGATTAGAGCTAAAGCCTCTCTAAATGCTGTATGATCATCTACAAGCAAAAGCTTGATCATGTTACCACCCGCTCCAGGTAGAAAGAAAAAACAGAACCCTTGCCAAGTTGAGAAGAGACTTCCAGATCTGAACCATGAAGCTGGATTATACGCCTAGAAACATAGAGTCCTAGACCAAGTCCCGGCAATTTTCTACCCAGAAGATCCCTACCACGTCCGAACTTACGAAAAATCTTATCCATATCGTCAGGATGTATACCAGGGCCATGATCTACAACTTCCAATTTGACCTTGTTTTCTGACACATTAGCTCTAATCAATATAGGGCTATTTCTCTGAGAATACTTAGCGGCGTTGCTAAGCAAATTCCTCATTACCTGTCCTATTCTTTCTCGATCAGCAAGAACTAACACGTCTGTATCGCCAACTACCTCTATAGGATGATATTCAGATAACAAAGATTGACCATAAACATAAGCATCCATGACTATTTCCTTAAGGCTAACCGGCGATAAAGAAACCTCAAAATCGCTCTTCTCATATTCTGAAGCATTGTATACATCACCGGCTAGGCTAGCAAGTACATCTACCTCTCGCTTTATGACATTCAACAGATCCTTATGGCGCATGTTAGCGTTAGCTTGTTCTATGACATCTAGTACAGCTCTGATCGCTGCGATTGGAGAGTTAAGCTCATGGGCAATCATAGCGCTGAAATCGGCTTTCATTTGAGCCAACTCCCGCAGCCTTCTAGTTTGCTCCTGCTCAATAAGCAACAACTTTTCTTGCTGCTCCTCCATACGCTTTCGATCAGTGATATCCGTATCCACATGCAGCACACTTGCAGGTAGGCCTTCCTCATCTCGCTGCAAAGCCTTGTGGCTCAAGATGGTCAGGTGCTTACCATCACGAGTATTGACGTGCAACTCCCCATCCCAAAAACCTACATTCTTCAAGCTGTTATATACATTGGCGTCTACGGACCTGTCGATGTTTATCAGAGAACTGAGAAGCTTGCCCTTTGCTTCCCCTTTGGTCCAGCCATACATTTTCTCAGCACCATGATTCCAATAGATAACAATGCCAGTGTCAAACTCAGTAGCTACTACAGCCACAGGGGCCATATCCAGCATTTGTGCCTGTCTTCTCAGCAACGAGGACTGAACCTTTACAAGCTTCTCTATCTTTGTCCTACGAGTTACATCTCTTAGAATGCACACAAATACAGGAGATTCATCAAGACCGCTGACTCTAGATAAACTGAGTTCAAGATGCAGATCTGCACCATCCCTGCTGCTCCCCATAAGTGTCATATCATATGCTGCGGGCTCCTCATCATTGGATAGGGGAAGCCATTCTTCGGTAAATCCCGGGACAAGCACCTCCAAACGCTTACCTGTTATCTCCTCAGCCTTGTATCCAAATATAGTCTCAACGGCTGGATTACAAGATAATATGCGTGTATCAGCCGACAGGGTGATAATGCCGTCGAGTGCTGACTCAAAAATCATTCGATATTTTTCTTCGCTCTGTCTGAGAGCCTCCTCAAATCTCTTACGGCTAAGAAGAGCACCTAAATACGAGGCAGTCAAGCTAGCTAAATCAATGCTTTGTGCAGTCATTTCAGGTTTAAGACAGAAAAAGTTGAGAACAACTATAGGCTCATCCTTATAGTAAACAGGGATAGCTATTTCGGCACCGAACCCTGCTTCAGAGCTAGACCCATGCTGAACGTTATGCTCGATTAATACCCTTCTTTCCCTGATAGCTTGGGAGGCCAGAAAGTTTCTAGATTCGCCGAGGCTTTCCCAAAAGCATCCTTCTTTGCTTATTGTAAGCTCCCTTGACGAGCCTTGAGGCCATGAAGAAATCAAGGATAACCCACTTCCTTGAGGAACCCATGCAAGCCCGAGATCCCATTCAAGAGCGGTGCACATCAGCCTCAGTACTTGCGTTAAAGCCGTATCCCAATTATCTACTTCAGCTATGGTAAGAGTAATAGCACTCAATAAACGTAGATCCTGTCCTACCCTGCGCCTATCCTTAGTCTTGCTAAATCGAAGGATATATTCAGCAGGGAGGCTATCGCCACAGGACTTTTCAATTTCATATATTACTGGATACATCAAACCATCCTTGGTGGAGAATATCTCAAACCTTGGATCAGCGAGAGTCAAAAGCCTCAAGTTACGCTCAAAATCGCACTCGGAGGCAAAGGTGTGTCTATGCCAAGAATGTAGCACATCATGCACGGTCTTACCTACGACCTCCGAGCTATCCATAGACAGCATTTTCAGAGCAGCATCGTTAGCACAAACGACCGTGCAGTCAGCATCAAACAGTAGGTACCCTTCTTCCATAGCGTATTCACCCATAAGATGAGCTAAGCAAAGACAATTTGTAAATAGACAATAACTAAAGGTTGTTAGATTTTCGTTAGATGGCTGAGAAACATAGAGGCAATTTGACCCTATCTCAACTATTTGCCAAGAGTACAAACAGTTTCTACACCATAACAGCCTACAATAAGAACCACAAGCCAATGCAGGAGATTTACTACCATGTCGAATATCACTATAGTTGGGTGTGGTTATGTTGGACTAGTGACTGGTGCGGTCCTTTCTAAGCTAGGTAATAATGTTATTGGAGTAGATATAGATTCAGAAAGAATAGCCAAGCTGAACGCTGGCATATGCCCCATATATGAACCGGGACTCGTTGAGCTTATAAACGAGCAAACCAGGAATGGCAAACTGGGGTTTACAACCATGTACGAAGAAGCTATTCCTGACTCAAGGTTTGTTTTTATTTGTGTCAACACTCCCCCATCACCTCATGGCGGTGCCGATATGCGGTTCGTGCGCAATGCTGCCAGGGAGATAGGGAGAAACCTATCAGTACAACATAAGACAATAGTAATTAACAAAAGTACTATGCCTCCAGGATCAGGCGATATGGTAGAAGCTATACTCTCTGAAGAGGCACAGCCAGAAGCAGAATTCGCTGTGGTAGCTAATCCAGAATTCCTGCGTGAAGGCAGCGCATTACACGATATGCTGAACCCTGACAGAATAGTCCTGGGATCAAAAGATCAGGAAGCAGCAGAGGCGGTAGCATCCTTATATTCATCGTTTACATGTCCCATATTACTCACCAACATACGCACTGCAGAGATGATCAAATACGCAGCAAACGCTTTCTTAGCCATGAAGATCTCTTTCATCAATGAGATGGCACAGATATGCGAAGCAATAGGAGCCGACGTAAGGCAAGTATCAACTGGTATCGGCTTGGATAAACGCATAGGTACACATTTCCTGCAAGCTGGCATAGGATTCGGAGGATCATGCTTCCCCAAAGATGCGCAGGCTTTGGAATACGTAGCGTCAATATCAGACTGCTACCCTAGAATCCTCAAGGCGGTTCTAGAGGTTAATAGAGAATCAAGGCGCAAATTCGTTACTAAGATAGACAAAGTTGTAGGAGGACTCTACGGCAAAACAGTAGGCGTATGGGGCTTAGCTTTCAAGGCTAACACAGACGATATTAGAGAGGCACCAGCGCTAGATATAATCCCTGAACTATTATCTAGGGGAGCGAACGTCAAAGTCTACGACCCAGCTGCGATGGAGAACGCCAGGCGTATTCTCCCTGAACGCGTCTCATTTTGCGAGAATGCATATGCAGCTGCAGAAAACGCCCATGTATTAGCAATCGTCACCGACTGGGAACAGTTTAGGAGCATAGATCTGATAAAGGTGAAGAAACTAATGACTACTTCCAAGATAGTAGATGGGCGCAACATTTTTGATCCAGAAATAGTAAGAGGATTAGGATTTGAATACGTAGGTATAGGGATACCTTGCTGCCCAAGTGAGCCTGAACGTTACCTACCACAAGCAAGCGTACCTATTTGGCATTAGAAGTAGTAATTATGAATTTGCCTCCTAAACTGCTAGCATACAGTAGCATAGAGTGAAGCAGAATTAGGAGGCACTTATTGGGTCAGAAATCCAACGTCAGAAATAATAATGCATTGATTTTAGGCATAGTAATCGGTGCGATAGTACTCGGTATAGCAATCGTTGCTTTCCTTGTGCTAACAAGCTCCTCCACAAGCAAAGACTTGGGAGGCTATGTACCCCAAGAACAAAGGATACCTAATGAAGGTAGAAGCCATGTAGCTACAGGAATCAAGGTGAATTATAAACACAACCCACCAGCCTCTGGACCTCATTGGCCTTCACCTGCTAACTGGGGAATATATAAAGAGCAAGTGCCAACCGAGGCCTGGGTACATAACTTAGAGCACGGTGGTATTGTAGTACTTTATAAATGTCAACAGAATTGTAAAGAGGTTCAAAAACAGCTCGAAAATCTATACAACTCCATCCCCCCAGATCCAGTATTTAACGAAAAAAAGATACTAATAACCCCGTATCCTTCACTACAAACCAGCTTTGCTGCTCTAGCTTGGGACTACTATCTACCAATGGATTCACTCGACAATCAGCTAGTGCTTCGTTTCTACAGGGAGCATATCAACAAAGGACCTGAACTTGTACCGTAGCTGTTATAGCGAAAACACTATGCCGTATCATCTCTAGCTACAGCAGCCTTACTTCATGTATACATTGCTATAAGCCATGAAGAAACAGAGAAAAGTAACTTAGGGCATAAACTGCTTATGAAATATAAACACAAATGCATACAACTAGAAAAAGAAGGCTAAGAATAGCTTCCTGTCTCGTCTTGAACCGAGTTATAGCTAGCCTTGAGCACTCCACATGATTCCCGTCTGACTAGATAACAAGGCACCTTATGTATCCCTGGCTCAGGGGTAGGTCCTAATATTGCCGAGACAATCATCTCTCCGGCCATACGGCCCATCTCGTACAGCGGTAGAGCCACAGTAGTTAGGGGTGGCACATGATGCGCGGCGAAAGGTCTATTATCAAAACCTACTACCGGAATGTCATCTGGCACTCTGATATCTAGTTCACACAGAGCTCTTATAGCTCCCGCAGCCAAACTATCACTGCAGCAGAACAAGGCATCAGGAGGATTATCCATGCTCATCAAGTCTTTAGCCATCATGTAGCCAGCATCTTCATACCATTTGCCTGAACGTACTAAGCTGGGATCATAGCTAATGCCTGCATTTTCAAGAGCAGACTTATAACCTTCTAGCCTATGATGGGTAGCCTCGTAATGATAAGGGCCATTTATTAGGCCTATACGCTTTCGACCCAGAGATATAAGATGATTCGTGCCTATCTCGGCCCCACCAAAGTCATCAGGAATAATGCAGGGGACATTGATATCCCGAGTATACTGGTAGAGGTACACAACAGGGATTGATCCTAGATCGAGTGCAGGAGCACCTCTTTCCCTGACCTTGTAGCCACTGAGTAATATGACTCCATCTACCTGCTTGTCAAGCAGAAGCTGCAGATGGGCTCTTTCTTTATCAGCATTTCCATAGCTATTGCAAAGGAAAACACTAAATCCTCGGGAGCTGGTAACATCCTCAACACCTCTCATCATAGAGGTAGTGAAGACGCCTTCTAGATCATCTGTAATCAGCCCTATAGTTAGAGTACGTCTAGACTTTAAGCTACGCGCTATACTGTTGGGCCTGAAGTCCAACTTGGCAACCGCACTCATTACCCTCTGTCTAGACTCTTGGCTGACGTGGGGAGCATCATTTAGAACCTTGGAAACTGTAGCCGGTGACACTCCAGCCAGCTTAGCTACATCGCGTATCGTGATCCTTTGGGGTCTCTTCTGCAATGCATTGTTCTTATCACTCATATGCAAGACCTACTAAATTCCAATAAATCTTGAGATTGAATTATAGTATCTCTTATGTTACTTGTTGCTACTCGTCATTATAGATTATCATATTATGAATCGTTTTATAAGAACTTAGGTATTACTACAATTGACAATAAGATTACTTATATAAAACGATTTAGGAAATAGGCTTATGTATGTAAATAATCTTAGTTATAATCCTAAGGATCCCCTACTTCCTCTTCCGGGTGACACCAACATCAGATGGGGGATCCAAGTGTTTACTACTCGCAACCTTTATGCCCTCGCACCAGATAGTATCAAACTATACGAAGCACCGAACTCAATAAGGATCGAGTGCCATGAACTTAGCTGGGCAGGCCAACAACAAAGATCCCAAGGTAGTGTAAAAGCTAGCGTTTGCCTCCAAGATGGCACATACTCATGGTCAATAGAGGCATGGCATCATGAGCCAGTAAAAGCCATAAAGCTATTACTGCACAACCTTCCGGAAGAACCTCTGAAGGCTGGTTTTTGGCATCCAACATCTCCACCAGGTGAAACTCAGAAGCCTTCAAGAGACATACCAATTCGATGGAGATACCCGTGGCCAGAGTGGCTAACACCCTGGGCATGTGTCGGAGAAGCTAGTAAGGCTATTTGTATCAGCGTTAGGGATTCTGAAGTCCGAGCCAAGCGTTTCTACGTGCATAGACCTCCATACTTGGAATATCCAGAGGTTGAAGTTATATGTGAGGAAGACGCGTGTAGATGGGATAGCTACTTTTCTACGCCAGAAATAAGGATGAGAATCGCTAACGGTTTCGATGAAATCACGGAAGATTTCGAGTCGCATCTGAGTTTCTTGGAAGAAGCGTATGGTCTACAGAGGTGGGAGATCAGACAAGATGTACCTAAATGGATGCACGACATTAAACTAGTGGTCAACCTTCATGGTCAGCATTGGACCGGATACGTATTCAACACTTTCCCAAAGATGGCAAAAGCGCTGGAGGAGATAACTAAGCACATCCCTGGGAGGAATGTATTGTGCTACATCCCTGGCTGGGAAGGACGGTATTATTTTCAATATCCTTATTATTCCCCTGGCGAGGACCTAGGTGGTGAAAGGGAGTTCGCAAGGCTCGTCTCTAAAGCTCACCAGCTGGGAGTGAAAATAATGCCTATGTTTGGAGCCAACGGTGCAAACGCACAACTTTATGAGCGTTGGCGAGAGGCTGCTTTCCTCAACAGAACTGGTCGAGTAGTAAGACTGATAAATGCTCCTGATTGGGATACAGATCGATTCGGTGAGGACGATCAGGTATTCCTCAATCCTGGAGAGCCAATGTTCCGAGAACACCTTTTGCAACAGATATCCCAGACAGTAGAAAAATTTGAAGTGGACGGAGTATTTCTGGATACCTCAGCATGCTGGTTCAACGATCCAAGATACAACCTTTACGAAGGATATAAACAACTAGTTGAGTCACTAAGAGCACGATTTCCCAATCTATTAGTAGCTGGAGAGGGTTGGTACGATGCGTTACTAGCTCTATTCCCAGTGAATCAAAGCTGGCTTGGAATATATAGAGGATATAGGTTTCACGAACTACTTACAAGATACTCTAGGGCGTTGGGGCACCTAGCGCAGGGCGCGCCAGGCACAGGCAGTACTGGCGTACATGAGGGAGGTTTCTATCCCTCTGTATATAAGCAACCAGCTTTTGGCCATATAGCTTGCATAACCATAGCTGATGATACCTTGGAGAAGTACTCCGGACTGGTAGCCCAGATATGTAAGGCAGCCCTCGGGATGGCTCAATGGCCGGACGAATAGATGAATAATTATGGAAGGGGAACCTCATGAGTAAGATAAGCAAGGTAGTAGTTGATACCTCGAACAGTCAGCATGCCAAACTCAGGCCTGTGCCAATAGATGGCACGAAACTTCAACAGGGATTTTGGCACGAAAAACTAAAGGTTAACAAGACAGTTACTATCCCAACACAATATGAGCAGATAGAAGCCACAGGAAGATTGGATAACTTTAGAAGGGTAGTGGGCAAAAAGGATGTGCCGTTCCAGGGCAGATATTACAATGACTCGGATGTATACAAGTGGATGGAAGCGGTAAGTTGGTCTCTGGCATACGATTATGATCCCGACTTGGATTCATTGCTGGATCGAGTAATAGAAGATGTAGCAGGAGCCCAATGGCCAGATGGTTATATAAATACCTACTTTTCCCTAGAGCGAGCAGATCAGAGATGGACAAACTTCGACTTACATGAGATGTACTGTGGAGGGCACCTCATACAAGCTGCAGTAGCTCACTACCGCGCTACAGGAAAGACAACCCTATTAGACGTTGCTATCAGGTTTGCTGACCATCTTTGTGATACTTTTGGACCTTCATCCAAGCATGGAAGAGATGGTACCGATGGGCACCCTGAAATCGAGATGGCGCTCGTTGAGCTTTATAGAACCACTGGAAACAATCGTTACCTAGAGCAGGCCAAATATTTCGTGGATGTACGCGGTCACGGAATATTGGGTAGCGCTTATGGTCATATGGGATCAGAGTACCATCAAGACCACAAGCCCTTCAGGGAGATGAGAGAGATAGTTGGACATGCTGTCCGAGCTCTTTATCTAAACTGTGGATCTACCGACATAGAACTAGAGCAACATGATGAAGAGATTAGGGAGTCGCTGCATGCTTTATGGGAAGATATGACCACCCGCAAAATGTACGTGACAGGGGGATTAGGCTCCCGTTACGAAGGTGAATCCTTCGGATCACCATATGAGCTACCTAATGCTAGAGCGTACTGTGAAACCTGCGCAGCTATTGCAAGCATCATGTGGAACTGGAGACTACTGCTACTTGAAGGGGATCCCAAATATGCCGATCTAATAGAACATACCCTATACAATGCAGTGCTGCCAGGTATAGCTCAAAGTGGAGACAAATACTTCTATGAGAACCCATTGGCAGATTACTATGCTCGACATACTAGATCTGCGTGGTTCGAATGTGCTTGTTGTCCTCCCAACATAGCTAGACTCATAGCTTCGTTACCAAGTTACTTGTACTCGACATCCAATAAAGGAGTTTGGATTCACCAATACGTGCCAAGTACTAACCGTGTGCAGATTGAAGATGAAGATGAATTGGAGTTTGTCGTGGAAACAAACTATCCTTGGGAGGATGAAATCAAAATTAAGATACTAACTAATATCCACTGCGCTTTGAATCTGAGGATACCCTCATGGAGTAAGAGTTCAGAGATAACTTTGCCCAATAATGAGCATCTACAAGCAGCTGGAGGAAATTACTTTACTATAGAAAGGCATTGGAAGGCAGGAGATTTGCTCACACTCAGGTTAGAGCTCTCTCCACAAAGGATATACGCACACCCCTATGTAGATGAGGATGTCCAGAAGGTAGTTTTTACAAGAGGCCCGATAGTATTCTGTTTTGAAGACGTCGACAACAAGGGCTTAGACCCCAGAGATGTATTGATACCAGAGAATGCTCGGGTCGTAGATTTCCCCCACAGTGATTTTCAAGGTGTTAGAGCCCTACATATTCAGAGTATGCAGAGACACCTGATACAGCCTCAGACGCTCTACTCTAGGGAGATTCATAAGTATGACGCTGTTCCACAAGAGTGCGTATTAATTCCCTACTTCCTGTGGAACAATAGAGGGAAGAGCCGAATGTCTGTCTGGCTAAATAGAATCTAGTATACGGTTATAACTAGTTATAACTATTTCATATAGAAATCTATATTAAAGACTTCTTGGAGTGAAGTAGACTCCTAAAGCTGCTAAGATACGAACCCAACGAACTCGTTGTCAGTTTCGGCTACGGCGTTATATCTCGCGGCGTAGGCTGCCACTTGAGCTCGATTTTTGAGATGTAGTTTGCTCAGTATATTCCTGAAGTGAAATTTTACAGTATGCTCAGTCACTCCAAGTTTTTCAGCCAGATCGCGCGTTGAGCTGACACCATGCACTAGTAATGACAATATCTCCCTTTCTCGAGACGTCAGTAAGGCAAAGGGTTCGTTCTTAGAAGAATACCTGGTTGTTAGTTCACTTACCAGCTTACGGGCTAGATCAGGTGTAAAGATGATCTCTCCATGTATTACTCTTCTTAGAACACATATGAACCTAGCATAGTCGACCTCTTTAGTAATGTAACCTCTGGCTCCTACTCTCAGGGCATCGAAAACAAGCAGTATATCTTTATCCTCAGCTAATACCACTATCCGAACTTCCGGAGCTTTTGAGCTAATGCTCTCTATAATAGATGTAGATCTTAACCTAGCTTCGGATACATCCATCAAGAGTAGATCAGGCCTAACAGCAATTACCCGCTCAACAAGCATATTTATGTCATCTAGCTCTTCAACAACATCAAAATCTTCCATCATGAGCATATTTCTCAAGCATTGCCGAAAAAGCGTATGAGTATCAAAGAGCATAACCTTAGTACGTGACATTTCTCCTCCCAAACCGGTAGCAATGAGTAATCGTACACCTCTTAGAACTTGAAATATCCAAGGCCAAAAATAGTTTGATTCAACAAGAAATCCTTTACCATGAATTTGCCTTGACATCACACACACAATTACCAACACTTTTTCCCACACAAATACTGGAACATTCTCTAGCAGATGCGGAGATTAACTGTTATTCTATGTTTATCGGTCGATAACATTTTCCTTCGTAGCGGATGCATAAGGCGGGGAGAAGTAACAAGTTATGGAATCCGAGCCAGAACCCTTCGGGAGCCTCCTTAGAAGCTTCCGAATAAGGAATAAGCTCACACAGGAAGAGCTAGCAGAGAAGTCAAACCTTAGTGTGAGAGCCATAAGTGACCTGGAGCGAGGTATTAAGCTAACCCCCAGACGTGACACTATAGAACTTCTAGCTCAGGCATTGAATCTTACAGAGGAAGAAAAAGCTAGGTTTGATCAATCCGCAAGGGCTCATAGATATACTGGGCAGAAAGTACTAATAGGGCGGCTGATGCCCATCTCCCTGACGCCATTTGTAGGTCGAGAAAAAGAAATAAAGGATATCATAGATATCCTTCAAAAGCCCTATGTAAGATTATTGACACTAACAGGTCCGGGCGGTACTGGCAAGACCCGCATGGCAATGGAGTTAGTTAAGCGCTTAGATGATACGCTTTTGGAGGGGATATATTTAGTGCCTCTAGCTCCAGTAATGGACCCAGAATTGGTACCGCACGTGATAGCCAGAACCCTAGAAGTGGACGAGAGCATCTCTACTAACGTGCTTAGCAATATCGTTGGGTTCATACAGAACAAAAGACTACTTATAGTCTTGGATAACTTTGAGCATCTTGTATCTAAAGCGTCCTTTGTTGCTGATCTTATCGCCAATGCCCCGAACTTGAAGGTCATAGTCACTAGCAGAGCTCCTCTACAAATTTATGGTGAGAATATCTATTCCATACCTCCAATGACTCTACCTTCGTCTCCGAACATCACATCTTCAGAGGCGATGAAATATGAGAGCGTCAACTTATTCGTCCAGCGAGCTAATGCTATAATTCCTAACTTCCAGTTAAACGACAACAACGCATCTACTATAGTTGAGATATGTCGCAGGGTAGATGGTTTGCCCCTGGCTATAGAATTGGCAGCTTCCAGGATAAATGTCTTGACCCCATCGGCTCTTCTTGAGAGGTTACGCGAGCCCATGAAAGTACTTACAAGGGGAGCTCAAGATGCTCCCCCTAGGCATCAGGCATTAAAGAACACGATTGATTGGAGCTATGAACTACTTAGTCCAAGTGAGCGTAAGTTGTTTGCGCGTCTAAGTGTGTTCACTGGTGGTAGATCATTGGAAGCCATAGAGCGAATCTGTTTACTAAGCGAAGATGAGTTCAACGAGTCAATAATAGATATGATCGAATCACTAGTTCAGCAAAGTCTACTTCGCAGAGATGAGAGCTTCTCAGGTCAGCCAAGATTTTACATGTTGGAGACTATTCATGAGTATGCTCGCCTGAAGCTTGAAGAATCTGGTGAAGGTGATCTGCTGCGTCAAAGACACTTAGCATATTTCTACGATTTATCTGTTAGAGCTAGGTACGAGCTTGAAGCAGGAATAAATCAGGAATATTGGGTGAAGGTCCTAGATGAGGAAATAGGCAACTTGAGAAGCGCCCTCTCTTGGGCAACGGACAAATCACCAGAAACAGCACTGACATTAGCTGCTAACCTTTGGCGTTTCTGGCAAATAAGAGGTTACCTCTTAGAGGGCAGTCGTTGGTTGGATGCAGCTTTGAGGGCTGCAGATAATGCTCGAGACGAGATTAAAGCTGAGGCTCTGCATGGTCTAGGAGTACTGGCACATGGACAAGGTGACTATAACTCTGCAGACAAGTATTACCAGCAGAGTTTACAAATATTTGAGTCAACTCAAAATAAGGAAGGCATATCTCATCTTCTTCACGCCCTCGGAACGCTAGCCTGGATGAGAGGTGAGCTCGACAAGGCAGAAGATCTCTTCAATCGTAGCTTAGAGATTCGTAAGCAGTTGGGTGATCCCAGACAAATAGCCGTAGCATTGAATAACTACGGATACATAGCCCTACTCAAGGGCAAACTTGATACCGCAGAAGCCATGTGTGCTGAGAGTCTAGTCCTGAGCAGAACCAACAGAGACTCGTGGTGCACAGCACTATCCCTCAGCAACTTGGGCAGAATATATCTAGAAAAGGGAGAGATAAAACCCGCTATTGATAGTCTGCTCGAGGGTATCAGGTTATTGGAAGAATTGGGAGACAAAAGAGACTTGGCGATTGCACTCACAAACTTGGCTTGTTGTTATATGGTAGTAGATAAATCTATCGAAGCCAAGGTCCATTTATCCAGAGCTCTTCAGACGCTACTTGAACTTGGGAACAAACTAGATATTGCATATTGCATCGAGACTACTGCCCAACTTGCCATCACAAACGGAGAGATTGACATTGGTGCCGATATGGCAAGCACGGCTGAATACCTGCGTAGATCTATAGGATATGAGCTACCCCCTATAGAGGAAGAGAGACATAAAAGATACGTGTTGGAGTTGATACCTCTGGAATCGCCAGAAATGGCCAACTCCAGAGGTATCAAGCATGCTATTTACTGGGAAAAAGAAATCAGTAAGTTTCTGGAATGGCTGAACTCAGGATGACCTGCGGTAGAAGCTAAACGACCTCGTAGCAAATATTCCACATATTAGTGAAAAGACAAGCAAAAGTAGAGCTCTGCCCCAAACACCATCCCAGTTGGCACCCATAAGAGCATCCCTAGCCCCGTCAACTGCCCAGTTAACTGGGTTCAACTTAGCTATATTTCTTATCCAGCTTGGCATTAGAGCAGCAGACATAAAAGCAGTCGACAAGAAAGTTAAAGGTAAGCCAAAGAAATTTATTACCGCTATGAGCGTCTCTTCTCTCTTAGTGAGTAGCGCTATACCATTAGAGAGAGCCGATAGCCCTGAAGCAAGTAATCCTCCTAACACAATCAATGCCAACACTCCCAAGAACCCTCCTGGAAATCTGGCTCCAAGCAGGAACCCCACAAGCAATATAATAATGCCTTGGAAAAGCACTGTAAGGGCAGAGTGTAGGACACGAGCTGTGATTAATGCCCCTCTGTTTACTGGAGTAGCCAAGAGCCTGTCCATGACACCATCGTTGAGGTCTTGGATTATCCCCATCCCTGCCCAGGCAGACCCAAACATAGATGTCATGATCACTACTCCTGGGGTAAGAAACTGGATGTACGAAGAGCTACCAAAACCAGGGAGCTCTACTACCCTTCTAAATAATTGACCATATAGAGTCAACCATACTACAGGTTGGACAAGCGTTACAAAAATCCATATTGGAATGCGTAAAGTAGTCATCACATGTCTAATGAGCAGACGAAAGGTATCATTTATAAAGTTCATAGGTCATTCTCCTAAAGGGATTTGATCGTGTCGGCGCCTTCCAGCGTCCCTTCTGCAACGAAACGATGGCCAGTATGATACAGATAGACATCATCTAGGGATGGTCTGCTTAAAGCTACAGATCTTACCGAAATTCCTGATCCCTCAAGAGCAGTTACTATAGCGGGGATAGCAGTAGCTCCGTTCTCCACCCTGGCGACTAAGGCATGGTCAGTGACAATGATGTCTATAACCTGTGGCAGCAGCTTGAGACGTTCATTAGCTTCATCCACATGTCCCTCAATCTCCACAGTTACCCTATCTCCACGAATCCCTGCCTTCAGATCAGAGGGGGAACCTTCTGCTACAACTACTCCGTGATCAACTATGGCCAACCTATCACAGAGATAATCCGCTTCATCCAGGTAGTGAGTTGTCAATAGCACGGATATGTTTTGTTCCCTCTTCAATCTAAGTAAGTCCTGCCACAACGCAGATCGAGTTTCAGGGTCAAGACCAGTGGTAGGTTCATCTAGGAAAAGTACGCTTGGGTTATGTACCAGCCCCATCGCTATATCAAGTCGTCGCTTCATACCTCCTGAGTAAGTCTGCACAAGTCTGTCTGCAGCTTCTGATAGACCAACCCATTCAAGTAGTTCGTTCACTCTATGCTTCAGTTGTGATTTAGGAACCCTTTGCAGGTGCCCCTGTAGCATCAGATTTTCTCTGCCAGTCGCGTACTTATCTACCCCAGATGACTGAGCTACATACCCTATCTTGCTTCTGACGCGCTGCGGCTCTAGCACCACATCATGGCCAGCCACCAATGCTTTACCAGAGTCAGGTTTGGTCAAGGTAGCTAGTATCCTAACTGTCGTGCTCTTACCGGCACCATTAGGTCCCAATAGGCCGAATATCTCTCCTTGTTTTACATAGAAGGATACTCCCTTGACTGCTTGCACCCCGTTCCTGTAAGTCTTCTTTAACTGTTCAGCTACAATAGCCTCCATGGCTACTTCCCCTCCCTATCATGTATTAGCGATTGCCTGTGCCAAGATCTCCATGGCTCTATTCCCTCAAGCTTGCCCTCCTTTATGTCTTTATATATCCCTTCTAACCAATTAAGCTCAGCTTCCTTCAGAGCAATCTCATACTCCAGCTCCAATATGAATAACCTCTCCAATCCTTGTTTTCTGAGTACCTTCTCTTGGGTTTTCATTGCCTGGACTATATCTCTGAGCCGGTCTATGCGCTTCGCAATGAGTCCTAATGCCCTCTCAGGTGACAATGTAGCTATAAATGACAGTCCGGCACCCAATTGCGTGTACTCTTTGACGGGGTTGGCCAAAAGATCTTCCAGCCAAGAGTAGAAGTAGTTCTTCCCAGCACTAGTGATTGCATATACAGTACGCTCTGGTCTGTTACCCTCCCTCTCTTTCTCGATAGGCTCTATAAATCCAAGAGAGTGCAACTTATCCACAACTGTGTAGAGCGAGCCATAACGTATCTTAATGCTTTCGTGCTTATGCCACTCCCTTAAGGTAGAAGCTATGTCGTAGGGATGCATAGGACGGACCAATAACACCCCTAAGACGGCTAGGCCTAATGGATTAGAAATCAACTTCTCAGCTCCCATATACGTATACGAATATACTATGGCGTATATATCTTGTCAAGGATTTGTTTGAGTTTTCAGAAATAGACAGATACACTTTTACGAGAATATATGCTCATGCTCGCATCCTCGTACCACACAAGAATAATTACGCACATATTGTTAATCCTGCTGGTTAGCTTTATGGTGCCGGCTATTAACATGGTCTGGCAGTTAGGAGGGCATGCGACTCTAGAACAAGCTGAGCTACATGATCAAGCTATAGCTGAAGGTCGATTCATGCACCATCACGTGCAAGAAATAAATCACCATAGCATCTCTGATGATTCAATAAGCGATCTGTATATTCCCGAACAACAGGTAAAGTCGATACTTAGTAGCGTTGTCTTCACAGGGGATAATCTATCAGCTCACATAATTTACGCAGACTTACCGATAGACAAAGGCAAATGTCCTCTATCAGCTAGTAAACAAATAGCACCTACTCAGAATCATGTCATACCTGATCATTATCCTCCTAGGAAAACCCCTAGAGCTTGAAAGAACGTAATCTAGATAAAACCTAGGAGGATCAATCATGTCACGTGTAATGCTAACCCTTAGGGTATTTGCATCTATTCTCCTGATAGTCCTGTTTATGTCAGGAGTAGCCGGAGCACACGAACACCGGCAGGTAGGGAAATACGAGTTAGTTGTAGGTTTTCAGAATGAACCTGCCTATGTAGGAGAACCGAATGGTATCTGGATACAGGTAACTGAATCGACAGGCCATGGGAATCAATCTAATAATCAAGAATCCGATGAGCACGAAGAGACTGGCAAGCCTATAGAGGGTCTTGAAAAAACTTTAAAGGCAGAGGTTATTCAAGGTAGTAGCCGCATGCAAGTGCCCCTGAGCCCTGCATGGAATCAGCCAGGTGTTTATGTAGGGAATTTTATACCAACTGTAGCTGGGGATTATAAGTTTCACTTCACAGGATCAATCAACGGACAAAATATAGACGAAACATTTGAAAGTGGCCCCAACCGATTCAGCCCTGTGGAAGATGTCGCGGCTTTACAGTTCCCTGTTAAAATTGGTAACCCTTCTCAGATCAGCTCGGAGATAGATGAAGCTCGATCTACAGCAAATCAGTCCAGGATCCTAGGTGTTGCAGGGCTGGTGATTGGTGCTATAGGGCTAGCCACCGGGTTAACTGCCCTGGCCAGCAGAAGGAGATACAAGGTCTAAAAGGAAGATTAGGTCGCTAGTAGGAGGCAGCTGCGCTGCCTCCTACTAAGGAGCTTGCTATGCGAAGATATATATTATTTATAGTTCTAATAATGCTCGTTTGGTTTCTAACTTTGCATCCTAATCCTGCAGAGGCACATGCTTCCCTGGAAAGATCGGACCCACCCGCTTATGCATCTCTCAGTTCAGCCCCCGCTAGGGTAAGATTGTGGTTCGCAGAGCCCGTCGAGCCCAAATTTACCTCGATAGAAATCTATGACTCGTTAGGTCGAAGAGTAGACTATGGAGATCTCAGGATAGAGGATGATGGAAAGGTAGTAAGCGTAGGGCTAAGAAAAGACGCCAATGGAGTGCTCACTGTAGAGTGGTCAAATGTATCTAAAGTGGATGGGCATGGAATATCAGGTTCTTTTGTCTTTGGCATAGGCACCCGCAGTATTCCCCAGCAGGAAAACACATCACAGCGACCTAATACTAGTTTCAAGTTTGTATTTGCATCAACCATAGTAAGGTTTCTGAACTTCCTTTTCATGGCAATCGCACTAGGAGGCTTGATCTTCCAGCTAGTAGTTGTAAATCATGTCAGCAAGCTAAGTAGCAGTAAGCATCTATCAGCACCTATCAATCAGGTAGTCAGATTGTCCACCTTTGCGCTTCTTTTAGTCAGCCTAATGATATGGCCACTGGAGGTATGGGCTTCTGGAGAGGTTAAGCTGTCCAGCATGGGCAACATTCTGGATACAAGGTTAGGGCTGATATGGTTGATACGACTGATACTAGTGATTCTAAGCGTATCGATATTAACGATTGTTCCAAACAACGAATACACTTCATGGATAGCTGTGTTCACCAACTTAGGAGTAGTGCTTACTACATCACTCATCAGTCATAGTGCGTCATCTATATCATCCCTCATCAATGATTACCTTCACCTTACTGCGATGGCTATATGGGTAGGTGGTTTGCTCTGCTTCATCCTGCTGTTGTCTAGGTCGACCGAGCCAACTAGGGATGAGCAAGCTATATTTCAGATACTGCCTGCCTTCTCGAGAATAGCTATAACGTGTGTAGCAGTATTGGCAGCCACTGGCATCTATTCGGCTTTCATACATATACGTTATATGAATGCGTTGACTGGAACCATCTACGGATTATTAGTACTAAGCAAAGCTATACTCCTATTACCTGCATTGATGATCGCAGCAGGAAACCTATATATAGGTAGTAAGAGATTACAGCAAGCAGTAAAAAGACTCCCGTGGTTTCCAATAAACACTCGGCAACTACTATTATCCACCCGGGTAGAAGGGCTAATTATCATAGTTATACTGCTGACTACTGGCGTCTTGACAACCCTATCACCACCTGTTTCTGGTCAAAGATCGAACGCGGCTTTCTATGCAGAGACCAAAGCAGATTCGGCAACAATATCACTTAGCGTAGATCCAGCTTTTGCGGGTGTTGCTAACAGTATAGATATAGAACTCAGCAAAGGTGGTTTACCAATTTCAAACGCTAGTGAGGTACTAGTTAGATTTAGCAATCCTGGTGAGGGCATATCTCAAAGCGAGGCTAAGGCTAGAAATGTCGGAAACGGTCATTACACTCTCTACGGCCCCTACTTTGGGATAGCTGGGGACTGGGAGGTTCAGATAGTAGCGCATATACCAGGTAAGGCAGATGCAAACAGCATTTTCCTAGTACCAATAGATCCGATACGGGTTATAACACAAGATGGTACAACAGTCTCTCTTGATACCGAGCCTAGATGGATATATCTAGGAGAAACAAACCGTTTTAGGATAACTGTAAGCAACAGCAGGTCTGGAGCCCCTGTAGCCGATGCCCAGATCAAGATGGCATTCCTGATGCCTGCACACGGGCATTTCCTGGATGTGTTTGTCAGTCGACAAAGCCCAGGGGTGTTTGTAACTGGTGATGTCGAAATGCCTATGGTCGGAGAATGGGTAGCCGAGATTCAAGTTTCTATTCCTGGACAACGTGTAAAGACCTACCAAATACAACTCCTAGTACACACAAGGCAACAATAGAGCTATGTTCAAAAGAATAAAGCTGATAGCTACATGCCTAATATTTATAGTGTCAACTTTAATATTCATCGGTTGCATCGAGAAAGGTAATCAATTTGGTGGTAACCCTCAAGCTGCTCAAGCATATAGTCCTGAGGGTAGGGCCTATACTGCAGATAGCGCATCCAACACAATAAGCGTCATAGATATAGCTCTCCAAAAAAGGATCGATGTAATCAAGACTGGATCACAGCCTCATCATCTGGCGATAAGGCCCAAAAGCCGTGAATTATGGGTTACTTTGTATGGTGCAGATTACGTGCAGATCTTTGATCTCACAAGCCATAGTTATATTGGGAAGGTAGATGTGGGAGCATCTTCAGATGACATTAGCTTTTCATCAGATGGACAGATCGCATATATATCGCTAGGCACGTCTAACAGAGTAGCTATAGTAGACTGCAGCTCGAGGAAGTTATTAAAGACGATTTTAGTAGGGAAAGCACCTCATGGCATTAAAGTCAATTCAGACGGTAAAGAGGCGTATGTAACAAGCACCGAGGAAAACAAGGTAATAGTCCTAAGCTTAATTAGTAAGAAGGTATCTAAGTACATAAGGGTGGGGACAAATCCTTATGAAGTATTGTTTACTTCAGATGATACTGCAGTAGTCACGAATCTTTTAGATAACACCTTATCAATCATACGTCAGGGTAAGGCGGAAGCATTGGTCAGAGTGGGGCAACAACCATCTATGATGGCCTTGTCGCAAGGTGGTAAGTTACTGCTGGTAGCGAATATCGGTAGTTCGGATGTGTCGTTCATAGATACCAATAGTTGGAAGGAGATAAAGAGGGTACCCACAGGGCTTAGATCTCACGGTATAGCTACTATAGACAACAAAGCCCTAGTAACTAATATGGGTGATGGATCGGTATCGATAATAGACATACCTTCATCCAAGATAATTGGTAAAGTACAGGTTGGTGAACAACCCAACGGCATAGCTGTAATCAAATAAAATCCAGTATTAAAATGGCAAAGTATTCCAGATTAGCTATTGTGGCAGCTACCATATTCATATTGACCTTGGCCCTACCACTAACCCTCAGATTGCTCTCGCCTTCCATTGTTAGGCCGCCTGAGGGACTCGTATTTATTTCAGGCAACTCCCTAATGACTATTGCACAGGATGGAAGTGCACAAAAGCTAGCAGAGATGCCTCCTACTGGTTCTATAAACAATCCGGCTGCGTCACCTGACGGGAAGTATGTAGTGTTCTCTTTTTCTTACGGAACATACGGGCAAAGAGACTGGGGTGCTGATCTTTATCTAATGCAAATAAGTCGAAGCCCAAGCTCCCAAAGCAAACCAAAGATGATTTTGAGACATGAAAGAAGCGGAGATGTGATAAAGTCAGCTTCTTGGAAACAGGATGGTCGACAATTACTGGTGTCCTATGATAAAGCTACCTACGACAAGGACGGCAACTACAGAGGAACTAAATCTTATGTAAAACTACTCGATCTAGATACACGACGAACCAATACTCTCCTAGCAAACGCAACTGATGCTGTGTGGTCACATAAAGGTGACAAGATAGCCTACGTGAAAATTGATCGGAGTGGTAAGCAGTCACTGTGGTTGCTAGAACTTGCAAGCCATCGTTCCAAGCGGATAACGGAGGACTCATTGACATTGATCAGTAACCCCAGGTTCTCACCAGATGGGCAGCTACTAGCTTTCGCAGCATCTCAGGGTTGGCCATCCCAATCCAGGGTGATCAAAAGAAGCTTAGGATTTGTCCCGGTTGCTAAAGCTCACGTTATTCCATGGGACTTGTGGATATGGGATGAGGAAGGAGAACCAAGAAGGCTTACCACTATAGGCCAGGATCTGATATCCGAAATATGGCTTCCCGACAACCAAACCCTATTCTTTATCACAGATCTAGGAGCTTATCAGATAAATGCTGGAGGACAGGACCTAAGGAAAATAAGACTTAGAGCTACTCCCCGGGGAATAACTTATATAAGCAATCCAAACGAGTAGTTGCCTGAAAGCCCTTAGTTCCATCAACTGGAGCTATCGCTTCTCTCCTCTTTTAGATCCCCTATCCTTGTCAAGTACAAAGCTATAGCGACGGCCAGTATAACCCCTGCGTTCACACCGAGATCTATCATAAGCCGGTTGAACCTCTCCTGATTTATCTCCTGGGTAAGAGCTACCTCGGCACCTACTGTGAGGATACGTCTAGTAGCAGATATTGAAGCAATAACTAGAAAGGGATGCAAAGACAGCACATGTTTTTGCAGCACATCGACGACTGTTCGGAGTATTTCTAAGATTATCACTACTAGTAAAAGGTCATTGACGAGGGTAATCAGAGCATGGGCAAAGCCATCCTCTCTCAAGCCCAACATAAATATTACTAGGCTGTACCCCAGGGCACCAACAGCACATAAAAGGAACATCACACCAGTTACTACATATACATAGCCTTCGGCCTTATCCAATACGCCTATAAGCGGTATGTGAACCCTGGGGGCTGGGACCTCCGAGCCACTGTTACCTAGATTGCTCATGTAATCACCTTAAATCCAATCTTGGCTGGTAATCTTCTACGATCACGGTATACTTGTCAAGGCAGGAGTCCAATAAAGTTGACCTAATCACAACCCTAATCTGACCTTAGTACTATTCCCCATTCCAGTCTACTCTGTTAAGATCTATTTACAAGGACATTGTATCAGTGTAAAACGGAAGTTGAGTTATGCACGCGATAATAAGGACTGTTATTGTATTGCTCCTTCTATTGGTCTTGGTGGTACCTATATCTGCAAAGATGGCTTCTACAGCACTAGCCGAAGAATTAGACGGAAACGGCAGCTGGTATAGATACCAGGGGGAACCATCAAGCTATGATAGTCACAGCAATCAAAACGTCAACTGCGGTCCTACGTCCGTAGCAATGGCCATTCAATATACCCAGAACTTATCAGTGCCTATCAGGGATATAAGGGACTTTATAGGCAAGAATAAAAAATCCACTAATCTCTCCGATCTTACTAAGGCACTCAGTCACTGGAATGTTTCCTATAGGGCAAACATATACAACGTAAACGATATCAAAGCAGCCCTTCAGAGAGGACATATCATCATAGTAGCGCTGGACATGCGCGCGATCAGCCCTGGAGTAGATCTAAATGGAGCTTCAACTGATCCAAGTATCAGGATAGGTAGATTCGAATCGGTAGCCAGAGAACACTGGATCGTGATAAAGGGTATAACTCCCGATGAGAATTACTTTATAGTCTACGATGGCAATGTATGGGGAGGGCCTGGCAACCCAGTCTATTGGTACAGCGATGGCACACCCAAGGGTATGGACAGATACTACGCCGTGAATGAAGTTGAGAAAGGCATGCTACATTTTGGTACTAACACAGTTAAAGGTATAGAAATATTATCCTCTCGAGGACAAGATCGAACCCTCAGAAGTACAGTAATAGCCAAAGTAACCTACTACACCCTGAGTCCAGAGGAAACCGGCAAGAATCCCGGAGATGCTGGATGGGGGATAATGCGTAATGGTAAGAGGATTCACTGGGGTGCTGTAGCTGTAGATCCCAACTACATTCCACTAGGGACCAAGATGCTCATAGATGGTTGGGGAGACCAAGTATTTGTAGCATCTGATACAGGCTCGCAGGTGAAGGGATGGCATGTAGACATCTACTGGCCGGGCAGTAGGGAAGAGGCTTTCAGAAAGAATGACGAACTAGGGGGATGGCGTAAGATCACGTTCGTAGGTATAGATACTCCCGTAAGTACTTCCGCTACAACTCCCCCTGTAAATGCGTACATCAAGGCACCCGAAACGACGACTACACGATGGATAAATCTACAATTGCATGCTGAGGACCCGGAAGAAGGTGTAGTAGGCATGATGATATCGAATAGCAAGGACTTTACAGATGCCTTCGAGGAGCCCTACTCACCAAGTAAGGAATGGACCTTGCCCCCCGGAGACGGCGAAAAAATGGTGTACGCTCGATTCAAAAACTCCGATGGAGCTTGGAGTAGTGTCGTAGGGACACGCATACACCTGGAAGAAGAGCCCCCCACTGGTGCCGTAACCTTGGCTCCTAAGCCAGGGCTAGTATCCTATATTCCATTTAACGGGAGCATCATGGCAGTCATAGGATCTCAACCTAAGATTTCAGGTCCTGTAAGGTATGCATCCATGAACAATAACGAGCTAAGCAACTCAAGCTTTGAGCTATGGGCAGGAGGGATACCTAAGGATTGGGACTCTCCACTGAGAGATGAGTCCTATGCTGCGTATGAGCCCAGTACAGAAGCATTGGATGGTTCAACGTCTCTATTTTCAAACTCAACCAAAGATGGCTATATCTACCAGATAGTACCTGTAAGAGCCAACACCAGTTACACACTCTCTATAATGGCAAAGGGCAATAAAGGAGCCATTCAAATCCAAGAATTGCAGACCACAAGCACAACAAGCCGTGTTCTCAAGTCTCATATTGTTGGATTCAAGTATGCACCAGATTGGAAAGAGCTTAAGATCCAATTTAGGACGCAGGCTGAGACCACAAATGCCTTAGTTAAGCTATGGGGGAAGAACACCTACTGGGACAACATACAGCTCGTAGGGGGAGTTAAATCAACTAACTACCTACCAGAAGGACTACTAATAGAGGGATCATCAAGAAACTACATAAAGAACCCTAGCGGAGAGTTAGGCCCAGAAGGCTGGAGCGGCATAAATTCCTGGGTGGATATAACTAGTACTAGAGAATATACGTTCTTTGGATACAAAGCATTACGCGTGCGGAAGGTTAAGCCCGGCCCTGCAGCCACTATAATTGCAGCTAATCTTATCCCTGGCAAGACTTACACACTCTCAGCTTACCTAAAGCTGGAAGATCAAAGACCCGTAGATAGTAGCATTATACGAGGATGGTTTTTTGAAGGCATAGATACGGTGGATCAGCTAGATCTGTCTCAGGTAACAGATATGAATAGACCTGTAATGCAATGGGAGTCCGTAGGAGGAGGATGGTATCGAGGTCACTTCACGTTTGTAGCTAGGCACAACAAGGGTCTATATGGAGTGATGTCTACAGATCGTATCCCGGTCGGTGGCATTTACTACATGGATGGTGTGCAACTGGAAGAGAGGGATGATCCATCGACATACTTTGATGGTAACTCTGGACCCGGCTACAAATGGTCTGGGAAACCCTATTACAGCTCATCCCACAGAGAAAGCACAAAGGTGATAGTTGGTGAAACCGGGAACTCTACTGGAACTGTATTTTTCAAAGCCAGATCCTTAGATAGCTATAAAACTATAAGCAATGCGACGATTCTAAAGATAGGACAGTTGTACATTCAACAAGGAAGCAATCGCCTGCTCTTCAAATGGGGAGATAAGCTCGTTGGGTCAGCACCGTTAGATACCCATCCTAGAGCTTATGCAGTAACGTGGAATCCCCAGGGAATAACTGTATATTCTAATGGGAAAGAAATGGGCAGCGTTGCTGCTCATGGTCCCCGAAAAGGCAGATTGGTAGAGATAACGCCCAGCCAAGATACCAAGGCAATAGTCATTTCAGAATTTAGCCTATGGAAAAGCGTGCTCACTAAAGAGAACCTAAGGTTTCTGAGCTCACACAGGAGTATAGATCCAGGAGTAAGCTTCACGGTTGATCCTAAGACAAGAATATGGGTTGCCGCCCAGGATCCAACCAACAAGGATCTTAGAATTCTATGGAGCCTGGACGGAATCCACTGGCAGAACTGGAACAAAGGACTTGGTCCTTCGCCTTGGAATCTGGGCGGAGCGAAAGGGCTCAAAACCGTATGGATAAAAGTCGTAGATCCCATAGGAAATTGGATGATGTATAAAGATGAAATATATTTAGGAAAGGAAGGGTGAAGTGGAAGCCTATAGATATAAATTAGCCTTCACTACACTTGCCTGCCCAAACTGGTCCTGGGAAATGATCGTAAGTAGAGCCATAGAATACGGGTATCAGGGTATAGAGCCGCGTGGAGTTGAAGGTGAGATGGACCTGACGAAGGCAAGACCATTTATAAAAGAGAACCTTCCCAGTACCAAGAATCAACTAAAAGAGTATGGACTAGAAGTCCCATGTTTAGATACTTCTGCTCGATTTGATGACCCTGAGACTATCGACAGAAACATAGAGGAAGCTAGGAAGCACGCCGATCTCGCTGCCGAGCTAAATGCACCTTACATCAGGGTTTTTGGTGATCGTATGCGATCCCCAGAGTCAGCTTCTGACACCATTGCACAGGTCGCCGAATCGCTAGACAAGCTGGGCGAATATGCAAAAGACACTTCTGTAATGGTCCTTATAGAGACCCATGGCGATTTCTCCAAGACAGATTATATGTTGGAACTACTTCGCCAGATACAAAGCCCAGCAGTTGGAGTTCTATGGGACATACATCACCCATATAGATTCCAAGGCGAATCTCTAGAATCTACATTCAGTCGTATATCTAACTACGTGAGACACACACATGTAAAGGACTCAATCATGACAGAAAATGGGCCAAGGTATTGCCCAATAGGACAAGGAGACTTACCTCTCAGAAACGCACTGGAACTGCTAAGGAATCATAACTATAGCGGGTGGATATCTTTTGAATGGGAGAAAAGATGGCACCCTGAGATAGAGGAACCAGAGGTAGTCCTTCCTCATTTCGTACAAGTTATACATCAGATAGAAAACAGTCTAAGATGATCTAGGGAGTATTTCATGCGTTTCGGTATATGTTGCTCTCCAGAGTCTTCTTCCCTTATGACAGATTTCGGATACGAATTTGTCGAATGGTCGCTATCGGGTACTCTAGCAGACATATCGGAGGAGGCTTTTCAAAAGCTAGAGAAAAGCCTGGAACAATTACCTGTTAGACCAGAAGCTTGGAATGTCATGCTACCTGCGAGTATCAAGGTAGTAGGGCCAGAGGCTGACTTCGAAGCACTGACTCAATATCTGGAGCGTACATTTTCAAAGGCGGCAAGACTTGGTGGTCAAATAATAGTCTTTGGAAGTGGCAAATCCAGATTCAAGCCCGATAACTGGGGAAAACAATCCACAAGAGAACAACTTATCAAGACCTGCATAATTGCAGGAGATACAGCTCAAAAATATGGGCTTAGGATAGCTATAGAACCTCTAAACAGAGGAGAAACGAATACGATTAACACCACACTGGAAGCTCTGGACCTGGCATCTTTAGTAAATCACCCACATGTTGGAGTATTGGCAGACCTATTCCACTTCGATTTGGAAGAAGAATCACTACAAAACCTTCTGGCTGTGGGGCAGAACCTATTACACGTCCACGTATCTGCACCGAAGAGTCGGCTTGCCCCTAATAGGGATAATTCTTATTCAGAGATGGAAGCCTTTTTCCGGACACTGCACTCCATTGGATATGATCACCGAATAAGTTTGGAGTGTAGACTATTAGAGCCCCAAGATGCAGAAACTGCTCTCACATACCTAAGATCCCTATGGGAAGAGACTTCATAGCTATTCAGTTTGTTCACAATTATCTAACCATAATTACTTAGGACCCTACTGCGTCCTTTGAAAACTGCAAAAAGCACAAATAGTGAAGGAATCAGTATTAGCATACCTATAGGGACTGACCATATTACAAATCGCAGAGTAGCTTCAGAAGCGGAAGAGTTAGCTATGGTAAAGTCAGGATAAATTATGTAAGGCCTCTGCGCAATCGCCCATCCCAGCAGAAGGATCACTACTTGTCCAGCAACACTAATTCGAGCTATCCAATACTTGCGAAAGAGCAGCGCACCTGCAGATACTAGTCCTACTACTATCCCTAGGAAAACTATTGGAACAACCGATGGTGCAAGCAACCTTTCCCAAAGGTGGGGAGCATAAACTGCGAACACAGGGAGAGCACCTAAAGACACTACTGCAAACATGAATCCACTAATTAGTGCCCTAATTCTGAACGATTCCTGCAAATCCTTATCCCCAGATTCGAGAGTAAGATACACAGCTGCTAGATATGCTGCTTCAAACAAAGCCATCAAGCCCATAACAATCGACGTGGGGCTAGTCCATACAGAAACATCATTGGTGATCTTACTTCCTATCTGACGCACACTACCAGCAGATATAGCTCCCATACACATCCCCAATACAAGGGGAGTAAACAGGCTAGCGCTTCCAAACACAGACCCCCAGAAAGATGCGAAGCGTGATCTCTCAGGGGCGTAAGCCCGAAAAACAAAGGAAGCTCCTCGAAGGACAATTCCCAGTAGAGCCAAATGAAAGGGCACAAATAGGGAAATACTCAATGCAGAGAAAGCTCTAGGGTAGCAAGTGAATAAGAGCACGATTATAAATATAAGCCAGACATGGTTAGCTTCCCACACAGGACCTATAGCGTTTGATATTACCTTACGCTGCTCCTTAGCTTTTGGTCCCCAAGCAAGGAGATCCCATACCCCAGCCCCGAAGTCGGCTCCAGCCAACACCGCATAAGCCATCAAAGCAAGAACACCAATTACGGCAGGTATCTCGTTAAGCTGGAGCATTATTGACCACCTCCCGAGCAGGCAAATTACGATTACTGTCTCGAAGCTTCAATAGCAGCCAAACCAGAGCCAAAGAAAGCAATGTATAGATAGCAACTACAGCGAGAAGTGTTTCAAAAACACCTTCAGATGGGGTAACCGCTTCCGATGTCCTCATAACTCCGTAGATTATCCAGGGTTGTCTTCCCACCTCCGTGACTATCCAGCCTGCTTCTAAGGCAGTGTAGCCAGCGATTCCGGACAATACTAATGCAATGTATAACCACTTAGTGTGCAAACGTCTCCAGATTCTAGAAGTCCAGTACCAGAGAGACACTACTACCAGGAAGAACCCCAACCCAACCATTACCTGAAAAGCCGCACGAACGACTACTACGTTAGGCCATTGGTCTCGAGGAACAGAATCTAGTCCCTTTACCAACGCATTAGGGTCGTGAAAAGCCAGGAAGCTCAGAAGCTTTGGAATCTCAACAGCGTAGCGTAACTGTTCACGCTCTAGATCGGGCCATCCCCCTATGCTTAGGCCAGCACCCTTCTCAGAATGAAACAGCCCTTCCATGGCAGCCAGCTTGGCGGGTTGTCGAATAGCAACCGATCTAGCACTAGCGTCTCCGCTGAGGGGCATCAGTAAAGCCGATATGGCAGCAACGGCCATGGCTATGTTCAGGGCTCTTTGATGGTATTTTTCAGACTTACCTCTTAAGATAGCGAATGCATAAACTGCTGATACCGCGAAGGCAGAGGCTATATAAGTAGATAGTGTCGAATGTAGAGCCATGACTCCCCAAGCTGGATTAAACAATGCCTTAACAGGATCAATATCAGTTGGCTGCCCTCCCACCAATTCAAATCCAGTCGGGCTCTGCATCCAAGCATTCGCAGATAGTACAAGAACGCCGGAGGCCAACCCAGACAGTGCTACGGGAACCCCGCATAACCAGTGTATCTTTGGAGGTAGTTTATCCCATCCATATAGATATAAACCTAGGAATATAGCCTCTATAAAAAACGCATAACCTTCCAGAGCGAAAGCTACACCAATTATGCCTCCAGCAAATTCCATGAATTTAGGCCACAATAGTCCGAGCTCAAAAGACAGTACAGTACCACTCACGGCTCCTATGGCAAAAAGCACAGCTGTTGCCTTAGCCCACTTACGCGCAAGATTTAGGTAGTCCCTCTCTCGAGTACGTAGCCATAATCCTTCGGCTATAAGCATAAGTACAGGCATCCCAATACCCATAGCAGCAAATATCATATGAAATGCTAGCGAGAAGGCCATCTGAAATCTTGCGGCTAGGAGCTCGTCCATAATTGACCCTCCGAAGTTGTTATCCATGCCTTCGATAGATACTACCCATATAGGTGTTGGGGTGAGATCGTCTGGAAGGTCAGTTACAGACTGGCCAAAAGATCAGTAAATGGGGTACAAAACCTAATCTTGTCTCTTATCCTTAGGGATCAAGCCATGCTGGAGAGCATAGGCTACTACTTGCGCTCGGTTCTGAAGGTGTAATTTATTCAAGATATTATGAAGGTGATATTTGACTGTACTTTCAGATAAGAAAAGTCTTTCAGCAATCTCTTTATTAGAAGTTATTCCTTGTACTAAAAGTTCCAGTATCTCCCTTTCTCTATCGGTTAATTCAGCATCTGGGCGTTTCTTACGCTCAATCCTCGGCTGAGCAAATTCCTGAAGAACCTTGCGTGCAAGATTAGGGGGTAGGGCGGGCTCTCCCTGATATGCTGCCTCAAGCAGCTCAAAAAATCTATCGGGATCTATGTTCTTAATTATGTACCCACTTGCTCCAGACCTAATGGCTTCGAACAAGTCCTCCTCTTCCTCAGAAGCCGTCAGTACGACCACCCTAACCTCAGGAAGTTCAGCGCTAATGAGCTTAGTAGCCTCTATGCCGTCCATCTTGGGCATCATTAGGTCCATTAGCACAATATCTGGCTTGAGCTCACGTGCAAGCTCCACTGCCTCCTCGCCGTTAGTAGCTTCACCTACAACCTCTATGCCACGAGCCTCGAGCAGGCTCCTAAGGCCATCACGCACCAGAATATGATCATCTACTATCAATACTTTCATATGCTTTTGAACTCCCAGCCTGTAACTCGCTCTTGGAAAGAGGTATTCTCAATCTTATCTCAGTACCTTGTCGTGGACCAGTATCTATATTGAGCTCCGCACCAACAGACTCAGCCCTCTCCCGCATCATAGCCAGCCCAAACCTTGGGAAATCGCTCCTAGTAAGGGATGAAGGATCAAATCCTGCTCCATTATCTTTTATCGTGACCACCAACCTATCATCTTGTTTATAAATAGTAATCCAGGCCTGAGTAGCCCCTGAATGCTTCCTGATATTGGACAGAGCCTCTTGAACGATACGTATTACCTGTAGATCCGTGGTAGGTGTGAGTCTAACACTCAGTCCTTGTTGTATATCCAACTGGACTGGGATTCCACTTTGATCCTGCCACTTCTGTGCGTATTCTCTTATTACATCAATGAAACCACGATTTCTCTCCTGTGAGGTTCTTAGAGCAAGGATTTGCTCACGTACATCAGAGTATGCCGAGCGGGCAGCATCAACCAGCTGAGATAAATTCTTCGAGGCTTTGTCTAACTCCCCTCGCTCCAATAACATTTGGGTAGCATGTCCCTTAGTGGTGACATATGTAAGTACTTGAGCAAGACTATCGTGCATCTCTCTAGCTATACGCTCCCTTTCTTCAGCAATAGCCAGGGCCTTCACTTGTTCATGCAGACGAGCGTTCTCAATAGCCAAAGCTGCTTGAGTAGCAAACCTTGAGAGCGTTTCCTCGTCCTCCTCAGTAAACTCTCGAGCGCTCTCTTTCCCAGCAACAAATAAATTGCCAAGTACTTTATCTCCGGACAATATGGGTACAGTAAGCAGAGAATGAGCTGTCTGATCGGAAGGCAAGCTGAGTATATGGCCCACAACTTCTTTACCTGATATCCTGATCGGTTTATAGTCAGAGGTGTATGAAGTAAACGCTCCTAGTTCAGAAGCCTTTACATCACCAGGACTATAACCAGAAGTTATGTAGGTATCAACTAACCCAGACTCATTTATGGTAAGCAAAGCACCATACCTTGCACCTACCAGCTCTCTTGCCTGATCGACTATCTTCTGAAGCACGGATTCAAGATTAAGTTCTCCGGCGATATCAAGTCCAGCTTGATGAAGTGCCAACAGCTCCTTATTCTGCTGCGATAGGCCAGCTTGCAATCGCGACACAATACCAAATACTACCTCGGAGAATATAAGTGCGGCGATAAAAGTCAAAATAACCACCCCAACATCTACAGCCCAAACAGCATAGTTTGAAAGGGATAAAAATTCATAGAGTGCTAGGACTACAACCACGAACACAGTTGGGGCAGCAATAGTAATAAGCTTGAGCCTCTCTAGGGTTATAATACGCAATATCCCCATAACGCTTCTCTCGATAGAGCATAAGTCTGCAAAATATTATTTCAAGTAAATTGTATTACAAAACAGACAACCAGACACTTAAACAACAGACATCTATTGACTAGGGACTTTAGACGTACTGCAGGAAAGACTCCTTAGTATAGGACAGGAGCTCTGACAGAGACATGTTCCAAAGCTCGTCATTGAATACTTCTACCTCTATAGGGCCAGTATACCCAGCAGACTCCACGGCAATACGTATACGCCGTATGTCTATGATCCCTTTCCCCATCATCTCACGGGCTACTAGAGGTGAACGGTCAACCACCCGTGGGTAATCATTGACATGGAACCCTAATATCTTCCCGCTAGCCCGTCTTATTTGCTCATCAATCTTCGGATCCCACCATATATGGAAAGTATCTAGGACTAAGCCGAGATACTCATCATTAAACTTATCAATCAAGTCATTGGCCTGTTCCATAGTCACAATCACGGACCTATCTGAAGCAAAAACAGGATGCATGGGCTCTATACCTAGCCTTATGCCGCAAGATCTAGCATAAGGCAGCAGGACATCTATTCCCTTCTCAACCATGTATCTAGCTTTGCTCAAGTCTTTATCCGCAGCAGGACCACATACTAGCACTAACACTTCAGCATCAATACGAGCAGCTTCTTCTATAGCCCTTTTGTTGTCATCTACATGGTCTGCGAACTCTTCTTCGCTCCTAGCTGGAAACATACCTCCCCTACATAAGCTTGAGGCCCTTATACCATAAGCCTGAAGTAGGTTAGCAGCCTGCTCGAGACCTACCTCCGCAATCTTATGGCGCCACATACCCACATATCTAATGCCTAAACGACTGCATGCATCTAGCAACGAATACAAATCATATTTCTTAGCAGTCATATGGTTGAAGCTTAGCCTGGATATATCTATCTTGCACATCTGTATTACCCTATTCCGCAAATCTGTAAGAAGAGCCGCATCCTGCTGACAGCCAAGTCAGGATCTATCAGAACCCCCGCCTTATCTGCCAGCACGAACAAGTCAGCTAGGTAGACAACCGATCGCATAGACTCCTGTCCACCTAGCATACGAAAGTGCGATTGGTGTCCGTTCAGGTAAGCTAAGAAGACTACACCGGTTTTGTAGTACATAGTTGGTGGACGGAAGATATGTCTAGCCAAGGGGAGAGTTGGCAATATAGTGTCAAGAAAAGCTTGCTTGTTTCCAACATCAAGGGCGGTGAGGGCGCGTACTGCCACTGGGGCAATAGGGTCAAATATACCTAGCAATGCGTGACTGTAGCCTTTATCATCTCCCAGAATCAACTCTGGATAGTTAAAATCATCTCCTGTATAGAGTTTGACACCTTCTGGAAGCCTATTCCTCATCTCAACTTCAAGGTCTTTATTAAGGAGAGATAACTTTATGCCATCGATCTTCTCTTGGTAACTCTCTATAAGGTCCAGACAGAACTCCATCGCACGTACAGTATCCGAACTACCCCAATAACAGCTGAGAGTAGGATCAAAAGGTTCTCCAAGCCAATGCAGGATAACAGGCTTATCAATCTGATCCAGCAGTCTACTATAAACCCATAGATAGTCATCTGACGACTTAGCAACGCGGGCAAGAGCACGACTAGCCATTACAACGGGTATACCAACCCCAGGGTGCACAGATTCGTACTGGTAAAGGTAAGCACCTAGAATATCTTCGAGAGAGTAAGTGCGACCGTTATCCAGATGATCAGTACCAATACCATACGCAAACTTGCCTTCATACCCCCTAGCTTCGCTCCCAGTCCTGATGATTAGTTCTCTGGCTGATTCCCAGCTAAGTCCCATTCCCCTCTGAGCTGTATCCATTGCCTCAGCCACACCCATTCCAAGAGACCACAGATACCGTCTATAAGCCAGCGTCGCATCCCAGTCTATTGCGCCCCCTGATGAAGGATCGATGTCAGCTAATGGATCAGCTACGACGTGAACTGCAGCGAACGCAACTCGAGAAGAAGGGGCAGTAGATGGAAGTGAAGCATCCCCTTGATCCCTACTTTCAAGGGTATATGTGTAAACTGTACGATCTTTACCAGGCAATTTGATCCGCAACCCAACCCTCCGACTAAGATTCGTTAAGTGGTGGCACATCGACCCATCTGCGTTCTCGCCATGAAAGCATAGCGAGCTCTGCCAACTGTACACCCTTAGCACCTTCCAACAGATCCCAGGGGAAAGGAGCATCAGCAACTACATGCTTGATAAACATCTCCCACTGTAATCTAAAAGCATTGTCGGGTTTAGCCCTGTCTGGAAGCAGTAACCAACCCGAGAAGTAATCTTCTCTATGTGGAGAATCGGGATCCCATATCGCTCTAGGGGTAGCAGAGGACGGCTGCACCCAGCAGTCTCGCAACGTAGCTACAGCGCTCCCGTCTGTTCCATCCACCTGTAGGACGAACAAATCTTCCCTACGAACTCTAGTGGCCCAAGAAGAGTTAAACTGCGCTATCACATTTCCCTCTAGCTGGAAGAGCGCATAGGCAGCATCCTCAGCGGTACATCGATACTTTCTATCGAACTCGTCGTATCTCTCTGGGATATGTATAGCTCCAATACAACATACTGAGGTAACAATTCCAAATAAGTTGTCTAACAGATATCTCCAGTGACAGAACATGTCTAAGATAATACCGCCACCGTCCTCCCTCCTGTAATTCCATGATGGGCGTTGAAGTCCCCCCTCCTCTCCCCGTTCAAAAACCCAGTATCCAAAATCGGCTCGTACCGCCAGAAGTTTACCAAGCTCACCAGATTTGATTACCCGCTGTAGTTTCCTAAAACCTGGCAAGAACAACTTGTCCTGCACAACCCCGTTCTTGACACCCTTAGTCCGCGCCAATTTAGCTAGCTCTAGGGCCGAGGATAAATCTAGAGCTACGGGTTTCTCACAATACACGTGCTTTCCTGCGTTTATAGCCTTAGTCAGGGCTGGAACTCTAAGCGCAGTAGTCTGTGAGTCAAAATAGATCTGGTAATTAGGGTCCGATAGTGCACAGTCAAGATCAGTGGTCCATTTCTGTATTCCATACGTTTCTGACAGTTGGCGAAGCTTATCCGGATTACGACCAACCAGTAAAGGATCAATAACGATCCTGTTACCAGAAGGAAGCAAGACGCCACCATCTTTCATAATGGCTACAATTGAACGCTCCAGGTGCTGCCTTGCCCCCATACGGCCAGTTACACCATTTAGGATTATGCCTATAATATGTTCTGACACTTTGCCTCCATGGAAGTGTAATATTGAACTATACTGATGAGTATAGTCACATTATATATAATATACACAAGCTGTGTTAGAAAAATGTCAGGAATAAGACGATGAGTACGAGAGGGAACATGAGCACCTTTACGCCGGTGGGTAAACCCCAGACAAAGCAAGCATACGTTTACACAACTCTTCGAGAAGCCATAATGCATTGTAAGCTCAGACCAGGGCAAAGGCTGATTATAGAAGATATAGCACGAGAGCTTGGTGTCAGCCCCATACCTGTGAGGGAAGCTTTACACATGTTGCAATCAGAGGGGCTCGTGCACAATGTGGCACATTCAGGGTCAGTAGTGACTCCAATAACTCCAGACTCAGTACGAGAGACCTTTACTATCTTGGAAGGGCTAGAGACTGTTGCTGCTAGAGTTGCTGCGCAGAGAATGCAACCAGAAGACGTAGTAGAACTTGAGGAGATAGTATCAAAAATGGACGATGCAGTAGCTAGGCAGGCGGAGGATGAATGGTCAGCCCTCAACAAAGAATTCCATACCGCAATAGTAAAAATAACTGATATGCCAACATTGCAGGAGATGACCATAAGGATGCTAGATAGATGGGACAGGATAAGGTGTTTCTTCTTCCAGGGCACAATGTACCATCGAATGGGGCAGTCGCAACAGGAACATCACCAACTTCTTGAGGCGCTGAAGTCTAAAGACTATGTTCAAATAGAAAACATAGCTAAGATCCACAACCAGCAAGCCCTGGAAGCCTACATGCAACTTATGAGCAAGGGGGAGAGGTAACCTAATTACCTACATTGCTTCTCCATAGAGATAGAGAAATCGACTAAATTTTAGCCCTCTAGATAGTTGACATCTTAGCTATATTATATATAATATTGCTGATTCCTAGGTGCAGGAGAGGCAATGCAGGTAAAAGTTCAAACTCAAACTAAGCCTATACTACGCGGTGCATTTAGAACTAGCCTGAAGGCTATAACCACTGAGCTTAGAAAAAATTACATGCTCTATATCATGGTCCTACCAGGAATTCTCTACTTTCTAATCTTCCGGTATGGACCTATGTACGGTGCAATAATTGCCTTCAAGGATTACCACATTCAAGAAGGTATACTAGGAAGCCCATGGGCACACCCATGGTACAAACACTTCAAGACCATTTTCGAAAGCACTTATTTCTTCAACATACTCACCAACACGCTTCTGATAAGCATATACAAACTTATATTTGGGCTACCAGCAGCCATAATCATGGCATTACTTCTGAACGAGGCAAGAATAACTTGGTTCAAGAGGACGGTACAAACTGTAACTTATTTACCGCACTTTCTTTCATGGGTTGTTGTTTACGGTATAGCACAAGCTGTACTTTCTCCATCTGGAGGACTAGTAAACAAAGCGCTCGTAGCATTAGGAATGAATCCCGTTGATTTTATAGCTAGCCCTCAGTGGTTTAGAACGGTCATAGTAGCCTCTGATATATGGAAGGATATAGGCTGGGGAGCGATCATCTTCCTAGCAGCGCTTACAGGTATATCTCCTCACCTGTACGAAGCCGCAGCCGTCGATGGAGCTAGTAGACTTCAAAGGATCTGGTATGTGACGATACCAGGGATTATGCCCGTTGTAGTACTTGTTGCCCTACTGAATATCGGCAACTTGCTGAATGCAGGTTTCGAGCAGATATTTATTTTCTATAGCCCATCAGTCTATTCAGTAGGGGATATCATCGATACTTGGGTTTATAGACAAGGTATTGTTGGATTCCAGTATTCAGTAGCTGCTGCTGTGGGATTATTCAAGGGAGTCGTGGGATTCATACTCATATTTGGCACCAACTGGCTATCCAAGAAGTACACAGGGTCTGGCATCTGGTAGAGCAGGAGGATCAAGAATGGCACTCTACAGAAGCATGGGCAGGAGCGAAAAATTATGGGACGCTGGGGTCTACTTGCTCCTAATACTAAGCGCCATAGTGGTGATAGTGCCCATATGGTACGTCCTTATGATCTCTATCACTCCCTTTGAGGTTTGGGCTAGAACCGGAGGCACTCTGCTCCCTCACCCTTCAGAGATAACCTTCGAGGCTTATAAGCAACTGCTAAGCTCTTGGCGTTTACCAAGAGCATTCCAGGTTAGCGTGTTCATTACTGTATTTGGTACTCTGCTGAATCTCATTTTCACAACCATGATGGCTTATCCTCTATCCAAGAAAAATTTCAGGCTTAGGAATCCAATCCTTTTGTTTATTCTTTTCACGCTCCTATTCAATGGGGGATTGGTACCTACATACATAGTTGTTAGAAACTTGGGACTAATAGATAGCTACTTAGCACTAATACTTCCTGGCCTAATAAGCGGGTTCAACGTACTGATAATGAAGGCCTTCTTCCAAAATATACCCGATGAGCTTGAAGAAGCCGCTAAGATTGATGGGGCCTCCGACTTCCAAGTTCTGTGGCACATAATACTACCTTTATCTAAGCCAATATTAGCAACTATAGGGTTATTCTACGCAGTAGGGCATTGGAACTCATTCTTCGATGCAATCCTATATATCCGCAGTGCTGATAAGCAACCGCTGCAGGTAGTTTTGCGGGAAATCCTAGCAGCTGGTAACCTAACAAACTATGTTCCTATAGAGCACGAAACCATGCCCACGGAATCCCTAAGAATGGCTGCAGTTGTGATAAGTACGATACCAGTACTTATTGTGTACCCATTCCTGCAGCGCCACTTCACGGCAGGAGTACTTCTAGGATCCATCAAGGAATAAAAATTCCCAGTTTATTAGGAGGAGTAAGGCAAATGCATAAACTATCAAAACATAAAATATATTATATATTTAGTTTGCTTCTTATAATTCTATCTCTCTTGATAACCTCATGTGGAGCCGCAAATACAGGAAGTACCCCTACTACTGCGGCTAACAGTCCATCTCCTAGTCCTTCAGGAGCCAGTCCCTCTCCAAGTGGTCAGCAAAACAGCCCAAGCGCTAGTCCTACGCAAGCGAGCAATGGACAGGAATCTTCACAGCAACATGGCAAACTCTGGTCAGACAAACCTGTCTCTATTGAGATTTATGCAACTGTTGGATCCACCGAAGTGGGACCTCCACCTAAGAACTGGTTCTGGTATGACGCCGTCAAGAAGGCCACTAACATAGACGTCAAGATAAGCTGGATCACAGACCCC
Source organism: Thermobaculum sp. T2p (assembly GCF_059335935.1). Lineage (NCBI taxonomy): Bacteria > Bacillati > Chloroflexota > Chloroflexia > Thermobaculales (SeqCode) > Thermobaculaceae (SeqCode) > Thermobaculum (SeqCode) > Thermobaculum sp. T2p. The sequence goes on along the minus strand of NZ_JANZYQ010000014.1, from coordinate 48,491 downwards.
AGTCAGTATACCCCTACCCTACAAACAAGGGCAGGCGCCAACGACCTACCTGACCTGTTTACAACAGATCGCAATACGTTACAGCAATTAGTACAACAGGGCCTAGTAGCTGACTGGACTCCCTATCTAAAGTACATGCCCAACTTCGTGAAGGATAGAGATGTCAACGAGTTGGCCAAATATGGAACCTTCGATGGCAAGCATTACGGCCTAGTTACCAAGAACGCTTATCCTTACAAAGGCATTGTGGTAATTAGACAAGACTGGTTAGATAAATTAGGGCTCAAACCTCCCAAGACAATAGATGAGTACTTGGAGGTAATGAAGGCATTTACGGAAAAGGATCCCGATGGGAACGGGAAGAAAGATACTTACGGTTACACAGCCTTCATAGATGACAACGGTCAGATATCAGGATTTGATCCTTTCTTTGCGGCTTTTGGTGCCCAGCTCGATTGGAAGTTTGAAAAGGATCAAGTGGTCCCAATGAGGATCAGCGATCAGAGACGACAAGCACTTGAGTTTATTAACAAAATGATCAACGAGGGTGTACTGGATCCTGACTGGAAGACCCAACAAGGTCAAGATTATGCTAATAAATGGAAGACGGGCAAAGTGGGAATATTTGCTGGAGATTGGTGTGCTATATTCTGTCGACAGGGATATCAGGAATTTGCTCAGGCAAATCCCAAAGGCAAGATGGTGATAATAGACCCCCCCGTAGGGCCTAATGGCGATAGTGCAGCAGGAACCTACTCTAGGCTAGGAAGTATGTATGTAATGTCCAAGAAGGCGGCAGATGCAGGCAAAGGCGAAGCCATTGCTCGGTTGCTTGAATGGATAGATACGGATGGCTATTATCTAACAGCCTTTGGACAAGAGGGAATAAACTGGAAACGCGATAGCCAGGGACATATAGTTCCTGGTCCCAAATCCTATCTTGATCCTGAGAATTTGGTACTAACCCAGCTTAGAGGTTACGCCTACAAGGGTACGGAAGAAGAATTGAGAGCTAGATATGACAACACCTACAAGGCAGCTAACGGACAAACCATATCCGTGTGGAGTGTTTACCAGAGAGCACTCAAACTACCCAAGCTCGATACCACCAATCAGGCCATAATTCCTCCAGCCCCGCCTGAGATATCTGCAGACCTTACGCGAACAATGGCCGAATCTGAACTTAAGTTCGCCACAGGACAAAGGCCCTTCTCGGATTGGCCCAATTACGTCAATCAAGTTAAGTCTATGGGGTTGGATCAATGGACCGAGATGGCCAATCAAGCAGCAGCTGAGGCAGGATTGATCAAGAAGTAGTTTCCCTCCCATTCGGGGTAGTGAATCTTCATGTAAAGATTCACTACCCCGATTTCACTTCGTCCCAGGAGAGGTCTCCAATGCGTAGTCATACTCTAAAGTATGTATATGTAGTTATATCGTTTCTAGTAGTTATATTCCCGATACGAATTGCTCACACAGCCTCTACGTCAACCCAAAGTTGGATGTTTGACTTCGGCTGTGATGCTAGCCCTGTAGCTGAGGGGTATATACAGGTCTCGAACACGATGCTCTACGATGCTGCTAGAGGTTATGGCTTAGATAGAGAGACAAGCTGCCGAGATAGAGGCACACCAGACCCTCTACGACGCGACTTTACTAATGAATCAGATTACAACTTTCTGTTGGATGTGCCGAATGGAGACTATCAGGTAACCATTATCGCAGGAGATGCAATTGCCTCAAATAACACTTCAATAATCTTAGAAGGACAGAACGTAGGCACCATCTCTAGCCGCAGCGGTAGCTTCGGAGAGCTAACGACCGTGACCAGAGTATCGGATACACAACTAACTATAGGCTTTGGCAGGGATGGTAGAGTAAATGGAGTAATCGTTATAGCGATCCCATATCCCACAGGTCTAAGGCTGGAAGATAGAGTCTTAACGCCAGATCCCTCTGTAACTATCTCATGGAGTCCCGTTGAAGGGGCAATCAGCTATAACGTATACCGAGCCGAGGGCGGCGGTAAGTTTGAAAAGATCGGAAGTACCACCAAATCTTCATATGTCGACACGACCGTGGAGTTAGGGCTTTCCTATAGATATGCCGTTACCCAGGTAAATAGCAGAGGGATAGAGTCCGCAAAGAGCGACATACTAATAATATCTATGTGGGATGAATCACAACCAGCTCCCAGTGCTCCACAAGGGATCGAATTAGATATAGCCACGAGATATGCTCTGGAATTTTCTTGGAAGCCTGTGGACAATGCGGTCTTATATTATATCTACAGATCTAAGAATCCCACTGGCCCATTTGAGCGAGTAGGAGCTACAAGCGAGGCTCAATACCAAGACAACTTGAATCCCACCATAAACTATTACTACCAAGTGCGTGCAGTTGGGATTGGCGGGCTATCGCTACCATCCGAAACCTTGAAGACTCCCATATCCAACACCCCAATTAGGCGTATGGAGAGAATTAACCGTGCCCCAATAGCAGTACATACCGATGGCGGCGTCCTGGTTAGTTGGAGATTACTTGCATCGGATCCGCCCAACATAGCGTTTGATGTTTATAGAAACGGGCACAAAATAAACAAGTCGCCAATCAGAGATCGGACAAATTACCTAGATAGGTCCGGCAATACCAAAGCAGTATATACTGTGAAACCGATCGTTCGAGGACATATATGGGGCACAATAGAAAGTACTACTGTATGGGACAAGAATTATCTAGATGTTCCGCTTCACAAGCCACAAGGTGGAGTCACACCAGACGGGGTTAAATATACGTATAGTGCTAATGATGCTAGCGTTGGGGATCTAGATGGTGATGGATACTATGAAATCGTATTGAAATGGGATCCATCAAATTCAAAAGATAATTCTCAATCTGGCTATACAGGTGATGTCTTGTTGGATGCATATGAGCTCGACGGCAGTCTTCTTTGGAGGATAAATCTAGGCAAGAATATCAGGGCTGGAGCTCATTATACACAGTTCTTGGTTTACGACTTCGATGGAGATGGTAGAGCAGAGGTGGTAGCAAAGACTGCCGATGGTACTATCGATGGCACAGGAAGAGTCATTGGTGATCCGAATGCCGACTATAGAAACAGCGAAGGTCGAATATTGGAAGGCCCGGAATACTTAACTGTATTTGATGGCCTCACGGGTAGAGCCCTTGCTACCACAAACTACGATCCGCCTAGAGGGAACGTATGTGATTGGGGTGATTGTTATGGCAACAGAGTAGACAGATTTCTTGCTGGAGTAGCGTATCTCGACGGTGAAAATCCAAGTTTCATTATGGCTCGTGGCTACTATACACGTACAGTGTTAGTAGCCTACAACTGGCGAGACAATAAGATTACTAAACTTTGGAAATTCGATAGCGCAGCCCCTGGGTATGAATCTTACGCTGGGCAAGGTAATCATCAACTTAGTGTTGGTGATGTAGATAACGATGGCCGAGATGAGATAATTTATGGCTCGATGGCGATAGATGATGATGGGAGTCCAATGTACTCCACGGGACTAGGGCATGGAGATGCTATGCATCTTGGCGACTTAGATCCCAAGAGACCTGGTTTAGAGGTCTTTCAAGTTCACGAGAACGCTAATGGTCCTTACGGCTACGAAATGCATGATGCTGCAACTGGGGAGATCTTATGGGGAGTTAGAACAGGCATAGATACAGGTAGAGGTCTTGCAGCAGATATAGATCCCAGATACATAGGGTATGAAGCTTGGGCTGTTAAGGGAGAATGGAACAGCCCTATAGGAGGATTACATACAGCCCAAGGAGATAAGATCTCAGATAACATACCACCGGCAAACTTTGCTGTATGGTGGGATGGGGACCTGAAAAGAGAGATTCTGGACCACAATTGGTCTCAAGAACAATACGTGGGGGTTGGTACTATTGGTAAGTGGGATTATGAGCATAAGAAGATGATCAACCTACTAACTGCCCACGGCACTTACTCCAACAACGGTACCAAGGGTAATCCTAGCCTACAGGCAGATATATTAGGAGACTGGCGAGAAGAAGTTATATGGAGAACTGAAGATAGCAGTGCCCTTAGGATCTACACTACTCCTTACCCAACTAAGTATCGATTTGTTACCCTCATGCAGGATCCTGTTTATAGACTCGGTATTGCATGGCAGAACGTTGGATATAACCAGCCTCCACACACCAGCTTCTATCTGGGTACAGATATGCCCAAACCCAGTTGGAAACCACTAAGCACTTATGAACCCATAGAGGTTAAGTTGGATCTCTATCCAAACAGGATCGCTTATACAAACGAGAAGCACAACATGCTCAAAGCACTTATAAGGTTTCCAGCTGACATGCAAGGTGATGTCGTTATAGCAGATAGCATCCATTTATTAGTAGATGGTGATGACTTATCTCCCAAGAATAGCAGGTTTGGAAAAGTCATAAGTAAAAGGAGTACTATTCTTGTGCCTTTTAGGTTGAACGACTTAGTTAACGCGGCAGCTGAGTATACAGGAAAGGTACAGATAGCAATCCTTGGATACACACAAGAAGGTAAAACTTTTTGGGGAACTGCTCTTATTAGGGTTGGGGAATAAAATGTTTATTCCCCAACCCTATGTAATTGACATTAGTATCTCCCGCAAGCTTAGCAAGGACCTTCTGAGCCGTATCTAAATTCGGTGCTATGACATAGTTTACCCACGTACCTTCCTGAGATATAACAACAGTCTTATCGTGAGCCTCAAGAATATAGTTATCCTCTGACCGTTGATATCTAGCATTAAATCTAGACTCATCATATGAGATCATGGCAGAAACAAATTCGTTAGCGTCACTCTCGCTATCCCATACACTCTTCCAAACCAAGACTTCCTGATCGCCATTCGTCCATAGGGCAAACTCATCACCATCCCAACCAGCAGCCGCTTTCCGTGCGGTCAGATCATCAATCTGACCATCAAGTAGTACCCTAGTCTGAAATTCTCCAAACAAATTCTCTTCTAACTTCTTCCAGCCCTTGCCTAAGGTCGGGGATAAGTCAGGTAAATCTACTAGAGTGGGATTATCACGATTTATATATCTTTCCGGATGAATGATTTGTTCAGTGCTGGTGGGGGGATCTCTGAAAGCCTTATTAACAGCTGCTAGACCTCCCTCCCTCATCAGGACCGCTACAAACGTAGCTCCTGCTTCATATGGGAACAGCAATGTTTCGGAGATTATAGGAGGTGCTGAACTGAGCTTTTCCGAGCTTATATCAGATTGTGTTATTTCATCCTGTATGCGACCTATCAGAGCAGGATACCTTGTCAGGTACTCTCGCTCGACGGTGCGAGCATCGCCTTCTACTAGTGAGGTAACAGCCAAGTAGGCATCGTCATCTTTGTCCTCATATTTCTTGAGCAGAGGATTAAGGTGAAAATGTTGATCCTGGAGAGCATGCGTCACTTCATGAGCATATATCAGTTCCTCTAGGGCATTTAGTTTGTTGCCCTCACTAACTACATATAGTTCCTTAGTCTCCGGATCATAGAATCCCCCTATCTGTTCCGTATATAGATCTAAATATAACTTATGCAAATCCAGATCGCCGGATATCAAGCCAAATTCCCTAAGAACCCTTTCATCAGCTTCCGCCTCTGAAGGCGGATAGTCCTTATTTATATCTTTTTCTAGCTTCGCCCTTAGCTGCTCCCTGGTCATGTAATCTAAGCTTATAGGAGCTAGGGGTTTCAATCCCCTAATCTCCGAAACAGATCTAATTATCTTGTTTATCTGAGGATTAGAGGTTATAGATAAGCTGTCCTCGGTCGGTGTGGGTGTCGAGCTCCTTGGAGATGCTGGTGGAGTAGGTTTTATAGCAGTAACCTTGGGATTTGCTGTGGGAGCGGTCCTGGCAACCGTAACGGTGATTACGGGAGAGACCCCAGGTTGAGGGATAGTAGACGATTTCTGCTCAGAACCACCGCATGCGGATAAGAAAAGTAAAGCACCAATAATCAAAAAGCGTATAGATCTCAAGTCCTAACCTCGCTTATGCTTAAGAACTATATAGAACTATATCCTTTGAGACGTAACCCTACTCTCTGCAGTATATAATATGTCGAGTATAGGGTATTACAAGTTAGGAGAACCCCAAGTTGGAAAGACCTCTAATCCTTGTAATAGATGATGACAAGAATATCACAAGCTTTCTAAGGAGAGCGCTATCCTACGCTGGATATGAAGTCAAAACTGCACACAATGGACAAGAAGGCCTACAGGTAGCCTTATCCAACACTCCAGATCTTGTGATACTTGACTGGCTAATGCCAGATATGGATGGCATAGAGGTATGCAAAAGACTCCGTTCAGCAGACAACATACCAATACTGATGCTGACAGCAAAGGACGAAGTATCTGACCGGGTGCAGGGGCTAGAGGCAGGAGCAGATGATTATCTTGTAAAACCCTTCGCACATGAGGAACTAATCGCCCGAGTGAAGGCTCTCCTGAGACGAGCCTCACCAGACTCGAGAAAAGTGCTGCGATTCGCTGACCTTTCAGTCGATTTGGGGACCAGAGAGGTCAAAAGAGGTCAAAGAGTCATAGATCTAACAGCTAAGGAATTTGATCTATTGGTTACCTTCATGCAGCATCCCAGACAAGTGCTAACCAGAGATCAGCTTTTGCAGATCGTGTGGGGTTTCGATATGGAGGTTGAATCTCACGTAGTAGCGGTTTACGTAGGATACCTAAGAGACAAACTGGAAGCGGGAGGAGAGTCCAGACTTATCCATACTTTGAGAGGCGTAGGATACGTCCTTAGGGAGTCTAACGAGAAATGAGTCCTCTGGGAATTTTTCCTAAAAGCCTCAGATGGAGATTAGTAGCCCTAGAGTGCATGGTAGTAGGAGTGATACTCCTAGCATTTACTGGGGCCCTGTATGAGCTAGCAGCCAGGAACCTTATGCATGATGTACAGAGCTCATTAGTAGACAGAGCCCAACAAGTCAATGGAGCCATTCGGCAGTATGTAGTTTTTGGAGCATTAAGACCAAAGCAAGTTATAGAGATTCCCCCTCCTGAATCCTTTGCATCGTCTGATACAGTAGTGCAAATAAGTACTCTTGATGGTCAAGTTATAGTAACCACCTCTACACCAAATGGGAATAATATTCCTCTGGATCAGGACACACTTCAACAGGTAGCCCTAGGCAACAGTATCTTCGAGCGTATAAAGGTAGGAGACGAAGAACTGGAGGTATACAACAGCCCTATAGTTCTCAGAGACAGGGTAATAGGAGTCCTACAGGTAGCGAGAAGCCTACAGCTTATAGAGCAGACATTGGCAAGGCTTAGATTGTTTGCGATAGTAGGCTTCACTCTAGCTATGACAGCCTCAATACTGGCTACATTCTACGTAGCAAATAGATCGCTCCTTCCTCTAAAAGAGCTGATACGAACTGCTGAAAGGGTGGGTAGATCTGGTGATCTCTCACAAAGGGTGAAGACTTCTCCCAACTTAGACGAAGTCGGCAAATTAGCATCTACATTTAATACGATGCTAGAACGTCTAGAACTCTCTGATAAGCAACTGAGAGAAACACTAGATGCTGAGAGAAGATTTGTAGCAGATGCATCCCATGAGCTCAGAACACCGCTCACAACCATACTTGGGAACGCCGGCCTTCTACTCAAAGTGCCGAACATGAGCCCGGAAGATAGGCAAGAATCCCTGGAGCAAATATATGAAGAAGCTGACAGGATGCGAAGGCTTGTATCAGACCTTTTGACCTTAGCTAGGGCTGATGCGGGCTTTAGACTCAAACAGGAACCTGTAAAAGTACAACCAGTAGTAGAGTCCGCGGTCCGAGAGATGGAGCATAGAGCTATAGACCGGGAGCTACGGATAGACAAGATATCTGACGTCGAGGTATTAGGAGACAAAGACGCGCTAAAGCAGTTGGTCCTGATACTTCTAGACAATGCTATAAAATATACGAGGTCCAAGGACTCCATTCAAGTCGAAGTTGAGAAGGATGATTCTCAGGCTGTTATAAGAGTGGCAGATACCGGTATAGGGATATCCCAAGAACATCTCCCCCATATATTCGAGAGGTTTTATAGGGCAGATACATCCAGAAGCTCCGACGGCACAGGCCTAGGACTCTCAATAGCCAAGTGGATAGTAGAGCAACACTGCGGCTCAATAAGCGTGGCTTCCGAAATAGGCAAAGGTTCGATATTCGAAGTCAGACTGCCAGCAAAAGGGTAGTTTTCTTATCATTTTCTTATCTTAGTCTTACCTCTAATTGAAACTGCAAGGGCAAAATATTACGCGGAAATTGTTATTAGAAATCTTATGGAGTAGTTCATGAGAAGGAGAGTCAGCTACCTATTGGTTGCATTAGCAGCCGTAGCCCTCTTGGCAGGAATGAGTATCGCAAGAGCACAAGCTGATCAAAAGAAGAACTACTACAACACATTCATAGACAAAGTAGCACAACTACTTGGCAAATCCCCTACAGATGTAGAGAAAGCGCTGAAACAGGCCAAAGAGCAGGTTATCGATCAAGCTGTCAAGGATGGAGCGATTTCGCAGGAAAGAGCCGAGAAGATTAAGCAAAGAATAGAACGTACTGGCAAGGTCTTTCCGATAATCACATCCAAGCCGAGAGGATTAATTCCAAGAGTAATACAAGGGAATGTAAAAGGAGTCACAAGCGATAGCATAGACGTTGAGACGAAAGCTGGAAAGGTATGGAAAGTAAACATCCAGCCACAAACCAAGATAGTGACAGCGGGCAGAGTTGAGCAAGATGCCGTACAGGTTGGAGACAGAGTCAAAGTGGTAGGTAAAAGTCAGGGAAATAGCATCAATGCTCGCATAATACTTATCAATAACCAGGATACTAATCAGTAGAACTTAAAAAGACTATCACCTACCCCTCCGGGAGAATGGGGACTTGAGAATCTCAAGTCCCCATTTCCTTTTTAATTTGCCATATATTGTCATATTACAACTTCATTATATTTATCTCTATATAATTGACATGATAAAAAGTTTGCAATATTATTAACTCAAGGCATGTGGCATACCAATTATAGATTTGAAGCTCAGACTCAAAAGCTTCGAACATAAATACATAAATGCAGGAGGATTCGCATGTCAGACGGACCTTGGAATCACAATATTAGCAGGAGACGGATCCTCAAGCTGGGTGGGTCACTCCTAGCAGCAGCTGTTAGTGGTGCCTGGCTTGAAGCCTGTGGCAGCTCATCCCAGAGCACACCTACCAGTAATATTGGAGGTCAATCTCCCGCTCCAAGTCCTACGCCTACTACAGCATCAACCTCAATGTCAAGTCCTACACCGATGGCTTCGCCAGTAGCTACCGCTACAGCAGGTAACACTAGTTCATTGCCCTTTGGACTTATACCCATCCAGGGTAACGTTAGTATAACCGTTACAGATGGGCCAGGGCCTGGTTGGCTTAAGCAAGATAGAGACTTCTACATGGACTTGATCAAGAAATACAATGCCATTTTCCCAAACGTGAAGATTACCCCACATGCTGGTGGTTACGATCCACAAGCTTTCGCAGCTAAGATAGCTGGAAATAAAGTTGAGGACGGGTTCGCTGTCTGGTTTACTGAGCCTCAGAAGTTCATAGAACAGGGTGTGGCAGCAGATATAACCGATTACATCAAACAATGGAAGTACTTCAATGAATTTAGGCCAGAAGCACTAGCCGTGCTCAAGGACAAGCAAGGACACATCTATGGCATCCCGGTCAGCATGTATGCACTCAGCTTGGCCTACAACCGTAAGATATTCCAGCAAGCAGGTTTAGATCCAGATAAGCCACCAACAACATGGGATGAGCTTAGGCAGTATGCAAAGCAGATTGTAGACAAAACAGGCATTCCAGGTTTCTGCTTCCTAACCACAAACAACCAAGGTGGCTGGTATTTCACTACCCTTATGTACACTATGGGAGCGAGCCCGGAGCAGCAGATAAACGGTAAATGGACTGCAACCTTCAACGATAAGGGGAAAGGATTAGAAATACTAAAGCTACTACATGACATGAAGTGGGTCGACAAATCAATGACTCCACAAGCTCTACTAGATCAAGGCAAGCAGTCCCAGCTCCTTGCTACCGGCAAGGTGGCTATGGCAATAAGTGGTATACCCGGAGCTGATGAACTAGCCAAATACAAAGCTGATATAAAGGACTTTGGACTAGGGATAGTACCGCAGGGTGGTGGGAATGCCGTCCTAGGTGGTGGTTATGCTTGGATGTTCAACAAAAAATCCTCCCCAGAGCAGATAAAGGCCGCTATAGACTGGGTATTATTCACCAACTTCTATCCAGAGAATGTAGAAGCAGGATACAAGAAGGACAGGGCTCTAAAGAGATCCATAGGATTTCCATCACCTCCAATATTCGAAGGAGACCTGCAAGAGCAGCTAGATGCCCTAGTTGAGAAGTACGCTACTGTGCCCAATGAGAACTACACACCCTACACTGAAGGCATGAGACACATCGCGGTTAAATCAGAGCCGCCAATAGAGACACAAAAGATGTACGCGACTCTAGACCCAGTGGTGCAAGCAGTGCTCACGAAAGAGAATGTCGACATGGAAGCCTTGTTAATGAAGGCACAGAAAGATTTCCAGACTAGTGTATTGGACAAGCTGTAATACAGCTTGTCCAATACACTCTAAACTCTAAGTGAGGAAAATGTATGAAAGTCGCCACGAGACAAGGTTTACAAAGCTCCTTCATGGTAAGGGTCCTGTCCTATAAAGTCAGACGCAATATAGTAGCCTACTTGTATATAGTACCAGCATTGGTGCTATTCGCAGTCTTTTTATGGTGGCCCATTGTCCAAGCCTTTGTCGTTAGTTTTCAACACGTAGACCTTAGTTTTCAGCCCAGATGGGTAGGGTTACAGAACTTCAGGGACGTTATAACTGACCCATTATTCTTTACAGCGTGGAAAAACACACTTTATTACACAATATTGGCCGCTTTGTTCGCCTACATAATACCGGTAATATTCGCAATAGCTGTCAACGAAATGCCCATGAAGTCTTATCTAAGGACAGCCTTCTACTTACCAGCTGTCCTTCCCCCAATAGTTACAGCTCTACTGTGGGGATGGATATACCAGCCCGAAGGTGGCTTAGCAAACACCCTGCTGCATATGGTAGGGCTGAATCCTATCAACTGGTTAGAGTCTGAGAGAACAGTCATCCCATCGATACTTATCATGACCACTTGGGGTGGCATGGGTGGTACCATGCTCTACTACTTAGCTGCCCTCAATGCTGTCCCATCCGATCTTTACGAAGCAGCAGAGCTGGATGGGGCAAATATCTTGCAAAGAGCTTTGTACATCACAATTCCTCAGATTCGTCCAATCATGTGGCTATTCCTTGTAGGGTAGATCATAGGTACGATGCAGATTTTCACAGAGGTGTTCGCACTTACCGATGGAGGCCCAAACAACGCAAGTGTTACTCTTATGCTGTTGTTGTATAGGTATGCCTTCCAATACAACGAATTCGGCAAAGCCAGTGCATTGGGTGTGATCCTGTTCATATTCCTTTCAGCGTTCTCGATCATGTACATGCGAATGACCTTTTTCAAGAAGCAGGAATCATAGGGAGGAAAATAGATGGCAGTTATCTCGCAACCTAGAATCTGGAAGAGAGGACCAACGGAGAGCAAGAACAGAACCCTTATTTCTCCTGTAGAGTTGAGAAACCCCAAGATCAAGGCCATATACTACTTGATCTTCTTGTTCTTGGTAGCTTTCTCCCTTACTATGGTATTCCCCCTGTACTGGCTGTTCACAGGGCCCATGAAGAGCCCTATAGAGTTCCTGCAGGTACCCCCAACATGGTTTCCCAAGCACTTTAGCCTGGACAACTATATAGCAGCTTGGCAGCAGTTCAACTTCGTCAAGTATTTCGCTAATACCATGGTAATTGCGGCAGGAAGCTGGGTGACAGGTATGCTGGTTACCGTAACCGCAGCATACTCGCTATCGAAACTAAGACCGGCCTTTGGCAATTTCATACTTTTTCTTTTTTTCAGCACTATTATGGTACCTGGTGCTATGCTCTTAGTGCCACTTTATCTGACAGTCGCTAAAGTCCCAATCATCCATGTTTCTCTACTGCAAACTTATTGGGCGATATGGCTTCCTGGGGCAACAAATGGCTTCGGAATATTCATGATGAAGCTGTTTTTCGATGCTATACCTAAAGACCTTACTGATGCAGCCAACCTAGATGGAGCTAATTCCATTCAATCGCTTATTTGGGTGGTGCTCCCAATGGCAAAGGCAGCCATCATAGTTATGACGATCGGCGCGATCATGGGGTCATGGAATGACTTCTTCTGGCCTTTTCTAGTACTTACCGGCGCTGAGGATAAGTGGCCAATAATGGTAGCTTTGTTTACCTTCTCAGGAGGTCCAGGTGGAGGCGGAGCATTAGACATGACGATTGCAGCGGATGCGATAGCTGCAATACCACCTCTAGTGCTGTTCTTCTTCTTGCAAAGACACATCTTGCAATCAATCAACCTTACTGGGCTCATGCAGTCATAAGCATATCAAAGGAGGAGTAGTGCGAATGCTATCTAAAGGCAGGACGCTTAATATTCTTTTAGCGGTCATATTCGCGTTGATGCTAATACCGCATGTAAACAATATAGTAGCCTTAGCAGACTCTGAGGAACACGGCCTAAATGCTCAATATTTTGCAGATAAGGATCTGAAAGACCTAAAGGTTACCAGGATAGATCACAACATAGATTTCGACTGGAGCTCGGGACCTCCGGCACCATCTATACCTCCCTACAATTTCTCAGCACGCTGGTACGGCAAAGTAGAGCCAAAGTATTCCGAGACATATACTTTCTACACAACCACCGATGACGGCGTAAGGCTGTGGGTCAACGGCCAGTTACTGATAGACAAATGGATTGACCAAGCCCCTACAGAATGGTCAGGATCAATTCAGCTGCAAGCCGGTCAGAAATATGATCTGATAATGGAATATTATCAAGCGGGAGGCGGGGCTATGGCCAAACTAGAATGGTCAAGCCCATCTCAACCAAGAGAGGTAATACCTAACGAAAGCTTATATCCGGAAGATGTAAACTTTCCACCAATAATAAGCAATATTGGATACGACGACCCAACAGGATTGTACATAGTAAGACCTGGCAATCCTGCAAGGCCCAAGATAACTTTGAACGTGACCAACAAATCACCTGATCCTATCACGCTTACTCTGGATTGGAGGCTACTAGCCAGGGGCACCAACCTAGTATCACAGGGATCGTATGATATAGAGATACAAGGCAACAAGCAAAAGCTAATCAAGGTACCTTTGGGCAAAATAACAAAGCCAGACTACTATAGATTACAAGTAAAGGTCCTCAATGACACCGGAGCGACATTAGCTCAGAAGGAAATGGGCCTAGGAATCATCTGGCCTCCCCACTATGGCCTGAGGTACTACTCCCATTTCGGACTTGGATTTAGATCTGAGGGAGATATGAGCATTCAAATGCAGATAGGTGAGAAGATAGGGGTAAAGTGGACTAGAGGGATAAATTCTGTGGATCCCCCAGTAGTAAACCCGGAACCTGGGGTTTACTGGGGCAATGAGGAGATAAGCAAAGCTAGAGAAGAGATACTGACTTGGATGAGTCACGGAATATACCCATTGGGGTATATCAACTACAATATGCCCTGGAACGTTAGACCTGGGCCAAATGGCGAGCCTCTACCTAGGCACGCTAACTGTCCTAAGGACATGGAAGCACATGCCAATATGGTGTACCACGCAATAGCACCCTTACACGATCTTGTTAAGGACTGGGAGCTTTGGAACGAGCCGTGGGTACATGGTTGGACTTGGACCACATGTGATGCACAAGATTATAGGATAATAACTAAGCTGATATGGGATAAGGTCAAGAAAGATTTTCCTGATGTAAACCTCATTGGTGGAGGATCGACTACCTATAACAGAGATGTAGTTTACTGCAAAGGATGTCTAAACAATAAGTACTATGGGGGATATATAGATGGTTCGGTAAACCACGCTTACGGAATACCAGATGCAGCTCAGTTAGCAGCCATAAAGACACAGGCAGCAATGGACAGGATTTGGTCCAGAACACACGGTAGAGCCGGCCTTTGGCAGACTGAGTTGGGTACTAACGAAGGTTACTTCCCCAACCTACCTGAGCAGGAGCGTCCTTACGAAGTAGCTAGGACAATTGCTCCGACATACCTCCTTCATATTCTAGGTGCAGGGAACCTGCCAATACGCATCTTCTGGTTTGCACTCTCTTATGGAGCTGGCTATTCCGGAGGTGAGTACAACATATACGACACCGAAACAAATACTCCAAAGCCCGCCGTAGTAGCCTACTCAGCAATGACCCATTTTCTAGAAGATAGCAAGCTTATCAAAGAAATATTCCCTCAATCCAAGTCAACATGGGGTTTCATATTTAGAAGAAATGATGATGGGAAAGCTACTGCAGCTTTATATTTAGATCAAGGATTTAGGGGAACCATAGAGATACCTAACGCCCGGGGATTGAAGATCTATGACTACCTTGGTACACCTCTGTTTGACGGCAATTCTAATGTAGCTAGAATACAAGCCGAACACTGGCAAGTTATATACATAGTAAGCGAACACACACACCTAAAAGGCTGGAGCAGATAATTAGAAACGCACACTTCAACATAGAAGACCCGCTGTTGGTGAATCCACTCTCTTTCACTAAACCAATATCACAGAACTCAACGATCAAGGTCAGAGTTGAAAATGCATCACCCAATAGAGTTTCGGCTCATGTGTCAATTCAAGGCCCATCCGATTGGGAGCTTACCAGAAACAATGACTATACTGGAGTATTGCAACCAGGGCAGGTAAAGATACTAAGGTTCAAGGTTACCAGAGCTCTACCCAATACCGATAATAGGTACGAAATAACATGGAACGCAAGGATCACAAATATTGACAGCAGCTATGTTACAAGCCAATCCGGTAATCAATTAGTACAGGTAGCTTACGCACCTTATCATAAGATAAAGATTGACGGTAATCTATCAGACTGGCAGGATATTATACCTGTTACAGTTGATCCTGACGGTGAAGGAGGTCTTGGACCTGATAAAGTATGGACTGCTTGGGACAAAGATTACTTCTATCTAGCAGCCCAGGTACCGGATCAACAGCAAGCATCCAACAAGCCCTTCAACGAAGATCCGTACGCATTTGCGTTCTATGCAGATAGCATTCAAATGGCATTTGATACAATCAAGAAGAACCTGCCTGATGATCTTCTAGTAGGAGACCCCGAGTATGAAAAAGCCTTGGCTTCAGACATGGATCACCTATTTATCGCCACGTTAGCTCAGGGGAATATACCAGAGCTGTATCACCAGACTGCGCCTGGGACCAACTATCAGACATACTATCCTACTAATCCAGATACTAATCCTCCTCTAGGCCCCATGGACGCATCACCTAGGGGCGGTACGGATGGCAAAATCAGGATAGTCAGGGACGAAACCAATAAAATAACTACCTACGAGATCGCCATAGCATGGAAGGACATCTCGCCACTCTGGCAGAAACTCGAGCGTCTGAGAAGAGGAGAAGTGATCACTACTCACTTCGCTTTCGCCATCAATGACTCGGGAGATCAGGGTAGAGGCATGTACTACTGGACCAAAGAGGCAGGTATGGTCTTCTCCGGTGGATATAACTTCGCACCATTCTGGGGCACTGGACAGAAAGCTAATGGAGGACGAGTGGTAACTCCTTGGGGCTTTGGTAGATAGAACTATGATTGGGTCGGCAGCAGAACCTGCCGGCCCAATCTAATTGCCAATGACTATGGATAAAATAAAGCTCACTATGCTCACAACTATGGATCCCAATAAAGCGGACCAAAAATCTCTCACGTAGAAACCCACGTGTAATACGTCGGCAGTTACGTAGGATGCTAACCAGAACATAAAAGCATTGATCACTAATAGAAACAACCCCAAAGTTAGTACAATAAGTCCGCAAGATAGAAACTCTAGCACTGGTTTGACAAAAGCATTAATAAGCCCCAGTACCAAGGCCATGATCACTATTGCCAAGAAGGCATTCTCTTCTACCCTTATGCCTGGTACCAAGTATACAGCAACTAGCAGCGCTACAGACGTGATTAACCATCGCAGTATAAAGTTCATGCGCTCTCCTTATGTGAAGTTGCTTAATCTACTCAACCAGAAACTTAGTAGCAACTATCGTTCTCTGACTATAAGGCACAATCTCCCCAGATATGTTCACCTCTATCTCATGTCTTATATCAGTCGAGGAAGATCCCAATCTAAATACAAACTCTCCAGGCTCAATGACAAACTCCATTGCCTCGTTATAAAAAGCTAATCTGGAAGGATGCACTACAAAAGTTACCTTCTTGGATTGTCCAGGCTCCAACCATATCTTTCCAAATCCAATCAACATATTAGATGGGCGAGATACAGATGCAACCACATCCTGGCAATAAAGTTGAACCACCTCGCTACCAGCATGTTCACCTGAGTTCTTGACCTCAAAAGATATCACAGTTGGCTTGGTCGTATCACCAACTTGTACTTCTGGGGAAGTGTATTCAAAGCGCGTATAGGACAAGCCATGCCCGAATGGAAACAGTGGGTCCACAGAAGAATCAATATAATCTCCAAAGAACATAGCTCTGTCACCACCATTCCTCTGACCGAAGTAGTTGGGCACTTGGCCTACTCGACGTGGTAAGCTAACTGGTAGCCTACCGCTCGGACAAACACTGCCAAATAGCACATCAACCAGAGCGTTACCGCCCTCTTCCCCGGGAGGAACACAGAATAGCAAGGCGTTGGTAGAGTCAACTAACTCTTCTAGGACATGTACTCTTCCGCTTATTACCACTACGACTAGTTTCTTGGCCACTTCCGATATTGCTCTTATCAAGTCGGTCTGTACACCCGTCAGATCTAAGGATGTAGCATCATTAGCCTCGCCAGTTGTAGCAGGTCTCTTTAGACCACTCTTACCTCCCACAAAGACTATAGAGACATCAGCCCGACGAGCAGCATCAACTGCGGCTGCAAATCTAGATTTGTCATCTCCCAGAATATCGCAACCCTTCTCATATATTATGTCAATAGCAGGGTATTTATCTCTTAGTGCCTGTAGTGGAGTAATATGCGGAGTGTAGTAGGGACCAGGAGCAAAGTCGCCTAGATTAAGTTGGCCAGCAGGAGTGGGAGCTGGCTCTTCTGATAGCAAACCTAAGGACTCCGTATCTGATTGAGACTCAAATAAAGACTCGAGATGTGCTGGATAGTGGTAATCTCCTTGCAGAAGCCTCTTATCGTCTGCTGCAGGACCTATGACAGCTATCGACTTGACATCATCCTTTGATATTGGCAATACACCATCGTTCTTTAGTAACACTACCGACTCGGCGGCAGCTTGATAAGCTATTTGTCTCTGCTTTGGTGTCTGGAATCTCGAGCTAGCAGTTTCTGCATCAACGTATGGTTTCTCAAACAAGCCTAATCGGAACTTAAGCTCCAGTACTCTTCTAACTGCAGCATCTACTACCTCAATCTTGATCCTGCCGGCCTCGATGGCCTTCTTTAGAGGTTCGCCAAAGCAATCCAGAGCAGGTAGCTCCATATCCAATCCAGCACTTAGAGCTATGCAGGCGGCTTCTGACTTATCAGCAGCAACCTTATGAAAAGACCTTAACATCTCAACGGAAAAGTAGTCCGCAACTACGGATCCCTTAAACCCTAACTCTTCCCTCAGGAGGTCAGTAAGTATAGACTTACTTCCAGCACAGGGTAAGCCATCAACAGAAGCGTATGAATTCATAATTACCGATAAACCAGCATCCCTTATCGCCGCTGCGAAGGGCTCGGCATAAACCTCTCTAAGCTCGCGTGGGCCTACATGGACAGGCCCCCAATTTCTTCCTCCTAGTGAGAAGGAATAAGCCAGGAAGTGCTTACCTGTGGCTGCAACTCCTTGAGTGAGATCGTCCCCTTGCAGACCCTTTATATAGGCTTTACCCAGGGTACCCACTAGAACAGGATCTTCACCATAAGTTTCCTCAACTCTTCCCCAACGAGGGTCTCTCGCCACATCAAGTACAGGTGCCAAAGCTAATCTGGCTCCTACAGCAAGCATCTGATCTCTAATCACCTGAGCAACTTTTTCTATTAGGTCTGGGTTCCACGAACAAGCTAACCCTAAGGCCTGGGGAAACACAGTAGCATCTCTATGACAAAAGCCTCCTACAGACTCCTCATGAATAAAAACAGGGATACCCAACTTAGTTCTCTCTATAACAACTCTCTGAATAGAATTCATGAGGTTTGCACTTTCATTAGGGCGGAGGCCAGTAGCTGCCCCGATGCGTGTCACTTGCCCAATACCATTTGGGATTAAGCCAGCTGCGTAATCAGGATCAAACCTTCCATCTTTTATCAGGTCTGTACTCCAGATACATCCTAGTTGGGCAATCTTCTCATCAATACTCATTCTTGATAAGAGGTCATCTATTCGCTGGTCCACAGACAGCGAGCTGTTTCTATACGGCAGAACCTCTGAACTCACCGTAAACCTCCTCTTAATTGAAGTTGTACTTTCAAGATAAAGCTAGACCTTATCAAGTGCAAGGGAGAATTATTACCGGGAGTATGAATATAATGTCTCTATGCAGCAGGTAATTGCATCAGCAATCCTAATACTAACTGTAGGTCTAGTATTTACTAGACCTAAGGGAATAAGCGAAGGGCTATCCGCGCTCACAGGAGCAATATTGGCAATCCTGCTAGGTCTAATATCTCCATCACAAGCAATCCACTCCGTCATAGAATCTTGGAACATATTCCTTTTCTTTCTGGGTATGATGTCCATTGCAGCGCTAGCAGATCAGTCCGGAGCTATAGACTTTTTGGCACAGCTGGTAGCTAGCACAGCACAAGGTAGTACTGTAAGGTTATTTATTTTCATCTGTTTGGTGGGAGCCGTCATATCGACACTGCTAGCTAACGACACCACAGCAGTAGTTTTGACTCCAATAGTATACACACTAGTTCTTAGGTTATCCCTCGACCCATTACCATTTATGTTTGCAACGACTTTTATAGCAGATACAGCATCGACTGGCTTGCCCGTGAGCAATCCAATCAATCTAATAATATCCGAGCAAGTGGGGATAAATTTCCGATCCTATCTAAGTGCTATGTGGCTACCTTCATTGTTGGTTATAACAACAAATATAGGCTTATTCCTTCTACTGTTTAGGAGAAAGCTAAGAACTAATTACGCTATACCCGCAAAATCCAAAGCCTCAAATTCGGTATACACGGCAATAGCGATTCTTACAACTATAGCCATTGCCTACGTCCTAGCGTCAGCTATGAAGTGGCCACTAGGGTTAGTCTCATTAGTTGGAGCTGGGATCTTAGCTTTGGACTTGGCTGGGCAGCGCAAGCTATCTGTAAGAAGACTTAGAGAGGATATAAGTTGGTCAATATTTCCATTTATAACTGGCTTAGTTATAGTAGTGGAGATGTTAAGAAACACAGGTATAACGGATTATCTAGGAAAGCTTATTGTAAGAGCTGCTGGAGAGGGGCTTATCAGGCAGATCACAGTTACTACTCTAAGCTCGATGGTAGGTACTAATCTGTTCAACAACCTTCCAATGTCGTTGATTATAGCCAAAGCTATCAACGATCAGCCCCTGTCGATAGCTACTAAGCAGATGCTTTCCCTAGCAGCAATTCTAGGCTGCGATCTAGGACCTAATCTTACTCATCTTGGTTCGCTAGCGAATTTTCTCTGGCTGTTCTTCCTCAGGAAGGAAGGAATCGAAATATCTGTAATAGAATACGCAAAGTTGGGGGTAGTTACGATTCCCTTTTTGATGGCAACAGCCATTTTGGGCCTATGGATAGTTATAAGGTTTCACTTTTGGATCGTCCCATGAAGGCTTTGATTCCGATAAAAGGGACAGAAGATGAACGACAAATCGAGATGATGCTTAGAGTACTACCAGGTACTCTAAAAGCACTCGTAGTGTTGCATGTGTTAGACCCATCATTAGAGAAAGCGCTTGAGCTGATGGAGATTGGTCATCATCGAATATCAAGGTACAGATTAGATGAAATTCAGAAAGCTCAGGAAGCGTACGCTCAACAAATTATAGATAAGATAATAAATACTATACATCAGTACAACGACATACCCACGATTGGAAGGATATTGAAAGGAAAACCCAATGAAGTAATCCTAAAATCTATAGAGCAGGAGGGGGCTGAATTAGTAGTCCTTTTTGCCAAAGAACGTCTATCAGGACCAAAGTCTATTGGTAAAACCGCGAGGTTTATCCTAGATCACGCCTCCTGCTCTGTATTACTGATCAGGGTATAGCATCATGACGCTATTTCAAACCCAGCAGGTTTGTTGTCCAAAAGCGAGGAGTAACTAACTCTAGGATTGCTTTGCTTATAATATTCAACTCTGTATGTGCCAGAAGCCAAGGCAACAATAGATTGTACTAGCCAGTTTTCATTGAGCATCCTACGAACACCTCTCAACATTAAGGATCTGTTAGAATAGTACACCTTTCTATATTCCATAATTCATTTACTCCTTTGAGTAAGTACTTTGTTGTAATTTCATGTTGGTCTCTACAGCATAAATATAATTTCCAGCTGATAAAATTAGAGCGGCATTCAGAACAAAAACACACTTCTATCTGTGCATAATGCACAATCGAGATAGGTGTATTGGAGAGAGGCTTGAGAGCAGAGAGAAGACGCTGTTATAGATATCTAGATTTCATAACTGCTGCCTTTGTGGCCGTACTCCTGATATCCAACGTAGCATCCACCAAGATTCTAGTTCTAGGCCCTTTCACATTCGATGGAGGTACCATATTATTCCCTCTGGCTTATATATTTGGCGACGTGCTAACCGAGGTGTATGGTTATTCTAGATCCAGAAGAGTTATCTGGACGGGATTCTTTCTTGTAGCTCTAGCAGCCTGTGTCTTTGCTATAGTCGACGTACTCCCGCCTGCACCCGACTGGAAGTTACAGGAGTCCTTTCATGCTATCTTAGGGCAGACTCCAAGGATAGTGCTCGCTAGTTTAGTGGCTTATTGGATAGGTGAGTTTTCAAACAGCTTTGTCCTTGCTAAGATGAAGATCTTTACGCGAGGAAGATTCTTGTGGACTCGAACCATAGGATCAACCTTGGTCGGGGAGGCTTTCGATACATCTACCTTCCTGCTGGTGGCATTCTATGGGGTACTGCCTCCTAATCTCATAACAACGGTGTTTATATCTAATTATATCTTCAAGGTTGGAGTTGAGGTTCTAGCTACCCCAGTTACTTATATAGTAGTAAACACTTTGAAGAAGCTAGAACGTGAAGACTACTTTGATGTAGGGACAAACTTCAACCCATTCCTTATAACTAGCGATAATTAGCAGCTTCTAGCATCCCATACCCTCTAGTCCTAGAAGTAGATTCTATCTGGGCTTTTCCCTTGCCAGCCTCTTTCCTTCATATCCCTTGTAATAACAGATTTTTCACGCGCGTTTTTGACAAGTATTTGCACGTGCTGGAAGCGCCTAGGCCAACCGCGCAGGTAACTAAAACTTCTAAGCTATATCTGATTGTAATGATCTCAGTTAGTGCGAACCCTTATGGGCTCACGATTCCACTTGATCTTAATAACTCTCTCTCTAACTCTTTCTTCTAATAACCTTCGCCTTCTAGCCTGTAGCAGCGAGCCGAGGGTTATAATGCCTAGTACTCTTTCAGAATCCGGTTCTACCACAGGCATCCTAGTAATGCCATGTTCGGCCATCCTGTAGGCTATAGACCTCATTGTCTCGTAAGGATAAGCAACTACTGGGTGCTTTTCAGCTACGTCAATTATTCTCGTAGATGGAGGAACGCCTTTGATTAGGCTTTGGGTCACTATGCCTAGCAATATATTGCTATCTCCGACTATAGGGTACAACCTCTGGTGAAGTGGAATATCCTTCCCCAACCGATCTACAAATTCACCCACAGTCATATCCTTTGGGATGAGCTTAGCATTGGTATCCATAGCCTCAGAGGCAAAATGCAATTCGAGAGGATCTGGAGAGTATTCATACGTAAGATGATAGCCCCTACGATCTAGTTTTTCGGTAAGAATGGATCTCCTCATAGTAAGTACAGTGAATCCATAAGATACCATCACAACCAGTATCAAAGGTATTACAGAATGTATATCATGTGTAAGCTCTAGGGCAAATATTATGGCTGTAAGAGGGGCTCTCATGGCCCCGCCCAGTACCGCGGCCATGCTGAGCATCGGCCAGAACCCTTCTCCCATTGATGGGAATATATATGACTCAACGATCCCTATTGATCCTCCTATCATGAGGATAGGAGCTAACACGCCTCCAGATGTCCCTGAGCCCAATGCTATAGCCCATATGGCAGATTTGACCAGTAATATACCTAGTATTAGCTGCCAAGTATTCTGCCCCCTAAGCATATCAGCTATTACATCATAACCAACGCCTAAAGCCCTCGGGTAAATCAAGCCGCCTATACCAACGAATACACCGCCAATGGCAGGCCACCACATCCAGTGAACTGGTAATTTGCGAAATATATCTTCAACAGTGTAGACCATCCAGGTAAGGATCAATGAAAGCAAGCCAGCAACCAATCCGGTTATGAAACAATCAACTAGAACCACAAGCGTAGGATAAAATGTGTGAGTTGGGGTAGGGAATATGGGAGGTATCCCTAGGAGGTAGTACCTTAGAGCACCTGCGATCGCACTCGATATAGCAACAGGTATTAGACTTCTTGGCCTCCATTCGAACAGCAACACTTCGACTGCTAATGCTATAGCCGCAAGAGGCGCACCAAACACAGCAGCCATTCCTGCAGCCGCGCCTGCTACCAAAAGTGTCTTTCTTTCAGAGCTGCTCAGTCTAAGTAATTGAGCAATAAGAGATCCAAATGCCCCACCCGTCATGATTATTGGGCCCTCCGCGCCGAATGGCCCACCAGATCCTATGGTAATAGCAGATGAGACTGGCTTAAGTATCGCAAGTCTAGGTTCTACCTTACTACCATTAATCAATATGGCCTCGATAGCTTCAGGGATGCCATGTCCACGTATCTTCTCAGATCCATATCTGGCCATGAGGCCTACGATAATCCCTCCTATTACAGGGACAAAAAGTATAGCTAATCCTAAATGGTTATGAGACGGTGATACATCTCGAAAAGATATACGCAGGAAAAAGAATAAGTTAGTAAAGAAGTGTATTAAATAAAGAAGTGTTAGGGCTAAAAAAGCTCCTACAATCCCTACTACGATTGCCAAAGCAGAGATATAAATTAACCTAGGAGAAGCTGAGAAGTCACCAAGTCTGGGTCGTGTATCCCTAGCTTCACGGTGTAAAGTCCTAAGCCCCCTTTCTACAAGAATGCTCAAATTATCTTCCTCCCCAACACTTTATTTAGAATACATATCTTCTTTCACTATAGATTCAAGGGCACGAATTAACTGTGGCCCCATAACTTTCAACTCACCCATATGAATGGCAGACAACATATCGAGGACTCTTTCACCTTGGTCAGTAAGCCATACTATGACTTGCCTCTTATCATCCCTGTCCTTCGACCTCCTTACATAACCTGCAGCTTCAGCTCGATTTACTAATTCAACCGCAGTGTTATGCTGAACCTGCAACCTTTCAGCAATCTCGCCTATCGTGGGTTTTGTCCCCTCCGGCAAGCCTTTTATTGCGAGCATGAGTTGATGTTGCTGGGGATCTACGCCTGCCTGCCTTGCAGCTGACTCGCTGAAATGCAGGAATTTCCGGATAACGTATCTTAAGTTAGCTAGAGCCTGATATTGCTGCTTCGTAAGAGTTCCGTTATGCACAAGCAATTTATATCGTATTACGATATAAATTAGGAAGATATACCATTCCCTGTTAACCTCTAATTGAATAAGACCTAGGAGAATAATCGTGGTCAAGAATACAAAGAGTTACTTCGAAGACAAAATAGGAAACCTAGCATCATTTGGTAAGGCGCTTAGCTTCATAGCTATATGCGAGGGAGTAGGACTAATAGGATCAATACCGACTTCGCAGAACATACCGTCATGGTACAGTGAGCTAAGGAAGCCAAGATTCAATCCCCCAAACTGGTTATTTGGACCTGTGTGGACAATCCTGTATATGCTGATGGGTATAGCTTTATATATCATCAATCTTAAGGAAGATAGCCCATTGAAAAGAACAGCAACCAAACTGTTCTTTATACAGTTAGCACTAAATCTCCTCTGGTCTTACATATTCTTCGGACTCAGATCACCCAAGCTGGGATTCATTGAGATCGTCATACTTGTGGCATGTATAGCAATGACGATCAGAGCTATAGCAAAGGTATCGGTTATTGCAGCTGTTATCCTTTTTCCCTATCTGGCCTGGTGCCTATTTGCAACTGTACTCAACTTCTCTATATGGAGATTGAACAGCTAGTTAAGAACTACCTGACAAATATTGTTCTACAGGTGTATTATTAGCTTATCCTGAGCTGAAGGGAGGAGGAAACCTATGATAGGCAAACAGCCATTTGGTAGAACAGGTCACCTAAGCAGTCGAGTTATATTTGGCGCTGCAGCTCTTAGCAACGTCACGCAAGAAGAAGCAGATAGAACAATGGAAACGATTATAGAGTATGGAGTAAACCATATAGATACAGCTGCAAGCTATGGTGAATCCGAGAAACTTTTAGGTCCATGGATGGAAAAACATAGAAATCAATTCTTCTTAGCTACCAAAACCGAAAAGCGTACTTTTCAGGAAGCATACGACCAGATACATCGCTCGCTTGAAAGACTTAGAGTAAATCAGGTGGATCTCATTCAGCTCCACAACCTGGTGGATCCAGAAGAATGGAACATAGCTATGGGACCAGGAGGTGCATTGGAAGCGGCTATTAGAGCAAAAGAAGAGGGGCTTGTAAGGTTTATCGGTGTAACCGGGCATGGTCTTACAGTAGCCCGAATGCACATAAGGTCTCTAGAAAGATATGACTTTGATTCAGTGTTACTTCCATACAACTATCCACTTATGCAAAACCCAGATTACGCACGCGATTTTGAAGAGTTATTAGCCATATGCAGAGAAAGAAACGTAGCGGTACAGACGATTAAGT
This sequence comes from Thermobaculum sp. T2p, assembly GCF_059335935.1. Taxonomy (NCBI): domain Bacteria; kingdom Bacillati; phylum Chloroflexota; class Chloroflexia; order Thermobaculales (SeqCode); family Thermobaculaceae (SeqCode); genus Thermobaculum (SeqCode); species Thermobaculum sp. T2p. Next base: position 23,143 of record NZ_JANZYQ010000014.1, on the reverse strand, counting down.
CCATCACACAAGCCCCCTGGGGAGATCAGCCCAGAACAGCAGCTACCTGGTACGCCCCACTAACCGAACAGGAGGATATAGACCTAGCAGTGTGGTGGGTATTAAGCAGACCAGGAATATTTCTCAACAGTGTAGGCGATATAAATCTGCTGCCCAAAGTATTAGATGCAGCCGATAGATTCAACGGACAGTCACCGACTGAAGATGAAATGCAAAGATTGGTTATTAGAAGGCACATGGAGCCGCTGTTTGTCTAGAGTATAAACGGTACTGCATCTGATTTTGAGCTACCAATCGGGTTCATCATACCCGATTGGTAGCATTTTTAAGTTCTTCCCACAGAACTATGACCGCCAGTTATAGCGGTTTGTGTTTCGCATTCTATCTCGTGCACATCTCTGAGCATCCTGATCGCGAGTTCCACAACACAGCTTGGATGCAAGTATACGTCTGCACCATTTCCCCACCAAGCAACTATAGTGCCCTGTAAGGGATATCCACAGTAAAAGCATGGTGTGCCGGATGGTATTGGTCTATGGCTTTCAGTAGCTGGGTGTTGCTCATCAGTTGTGTGTGTAACCATACTTTTTGCTCCTTGCTGAAAATATTAAGTCTCCGAAAAATCACTAGCACTAGTCACGCTAAGGTAGAATATACAGATCTTATGATATTGAAGGGAGATGGCGATGAACATCTACAGCAACATGCTAAGAATAAAGGAAAGACTTCAAGCAAGAAGTGCAAGCCCCCAAACGCTTAAGATGATGGACAAGTACATATCCTTGGCTAGTAAAGTAGCGGGAAGCGAGCATACTTCCACTCTTAGAGTGCTAAGTGAGCTCATGAAAACTCCTGAGGCTCTAGGCAACATGTCTATCTACAACGACTTGGCAGCGCTCGAAGAAGAATTGCAACAAGAGCGAATTGAGATCCAGAAAGAGAGAGAGCAGATCGAATCCAGACCAATCCCCAAGCCTAAGAAGTACTATAAGCAACATAAAAACAAGAAATAGTGCTGCTTTATTCTCTCCTTAGTATGTTACTTATCCTAATTAGCCAGCGATAGCAATAGCTGGGCAAGTTCCGAATAGTACCTAGCAGAATGATTTTCCAATCATTCTTTAGTGTGCTAGAACTCACGATTTTATGCCCATACACCTCCTCTACGTAGCTGCTAGTTATTCTATCTACGGCATCAGAAGCTCCAGGCACTGCTGAAGATAGTTGCATTGCAAACTCATTTGGAGTCTTACTCTTAGCTGGTATAACTCCTATGAGATACGCCAAGCGTATCAGTTTAGCGTATTGCCTCCTAGCACCAGAGAGTCCACGAAGCTGGAACACTAAAACACCATAGCATGCTGATACCAGTATTATTAGTGAAGACAATACATAAAAAGGTATCCGCATGAAGTCGAAGATATCTCTTGAATTAGATATCTCTTGATTGGATCCTCCCTGAGCGGCAGTCCGATTGACTGTATCAGGATTAACAGCATTCCTATCCGGAGCCTGAGGGGCTACCGTCCCTCCACCGATTGCAGGAGATCGGTTGATCTCGGGCCTAGCCGGCGTGGGTTCATAGTTGACCCACCCGTACCCAGGATAGTAAACCTGCACCCAGGCATGAGCTAGAGACTCTGTTACAACATATCTACCAATACGACTATCGTATTTACCCGGAGCAAAGCCAGTTGCGACACGTGCAGGTATGCCTATAGAACGAAGCATAACTACCATAGCCGATGAAAAATATGTGCAGTAGCCTTCCCTTTGATGAAAGAGGAAATAATCTACGAAGTCCTCACCTTCAGGTGTAGGAGGCATGTTCTCTCTATACTTCATCTTGCGAAGATATGCTTCTATAGCACTGGCCTTTTGATGAGTGGTCTTAGCATTCCTTGTAATATCTAAAGCCAGCTGCCTTACCCTATCGGGTAAATTCGGGGGCAACTGCAAGTACTTATCCTTGACCCATTGAGGAGGCTGTTGTGTTACCTTATTCAACTGGGCATCCGTAGGGTTAGCAACTATAGAAGTAGCCTTATAAGTTTGACCAGGTTCCAATGGGTCTATGGCAGTCACGCTCATAATGTCTCGAATATTGGTCTTATAGTAGGAGAAGGTTATAATTCCCTCACCCCGTACATACCTATAAGTAGTTTCGAGCCCATCCTCTCTTAATCCAAGCATGTAAGACTGTAGCTCGTTAGCGCCAGCTCGAAGTCGATAGAACTCAGAGTCCTGATAATTTTGAGATTGCTCAGTTGTAGGTGTCGCGCTAATAATATTTCGTCTGAAGACAACACCATCCGCTGTCGCTCGAAGAATTTTATCGGGACCTATAGACAAGATTAAATCACGCAGCCGAACTAACTCGTCAGAGTACTCAGCAGCATTGGAGGGCTCTTTACGGGAATCTATAGACCATCTACCCGTTACCTTCTCCCTTGACAGATCCCATATGGCATCCTTGTCAAAAGAAACAGCTCTATCTGCAGCAAGAAGAGTGTGCCCTAGAGGAATCCTCAATGTAACCTCTTGATCTACCCTTTGTAAACCGTCCCTTAAAGGTCCAAGCTGATCCTTAGGAACTAGCTGAGGAGACTCTACCTTGATAGAAGTCTCTGGATTTTCAGCACTTGATTGCTCCCAACTTGTGCCCGTATATATATCGTAGGCCGCAGCTTGCCAATACTGCAGAGGATCTCCTAAGGCAATAAAGACCACTCTATTACCCAGATTCAAAGGGCCACCCAGGCGAAAGTTATTCGTGAAGCTTGCGAAGCCTCCACCAATGCCAGAATCCGAAGGTCGAGCCCCATATAGGAAAGCAAAAGCTCGCTCCCAACCATCCTGCAACTTATGAATTGGGGTGCTTATGTTTTTCCAAGCAGATTGCAATGTAGTGGCAGCTAATTTGTCTGGACCTCTCCAGGCTAACATCAAAAGTAATATGGATATCGCTGTCCCTACCAAGAACAGCCTTGTTGGAAGACTCGAATCATAAGAGACCCCTTCACGTGCCCATCTCTCTGAGCTGTTAGAGAAGTGGGAGTATATCATAAGGAGAAGAGACAAAAATAGAAATATACCAAAGGTAGCATAGTCTCTAGCAGGGCTATAACTCACATTAACTAATATAACTACACCGGTAGGTATAATTGCCCACCATACCCAGCCATAATTAAGCACAAACCAGGCATTGTTATAAGCTAAGAGCCAAACTATAAATGCCATAACAAATATAAAAACTAGTGGATCATAGCTCCGCCCTCCATCCATAACTATAGATATCCACTCTCGCAGGTGTGCTAGCACTACTGAGCTTCTCGCTTCCCCATCCAGAACAACCGGATCTAAAGTTCTCCCGGTTTGCCAGGTGACTATAAAGAATCCAAGTATAAAGGCTAGAACATGGGACTTGACAGGGCTTATGTTACTTCTGGAAAGAAAGAAACCTATGAACGTACCAAGTATTGCAACCCATATTAATATCTGGAGACCTGGGGCCCATTGAGCCTCCTTTATTGAATTTGCCGTAGTAACGACCATTAGTAGTAAAAGGAAGGTCGCAAATATATCCCTGGGCCTTATCGATAGGCTCATATAACTCTCCTCCTAGCATCCCCTGAAAGCGAATAGCTCAAGCTAGGCTCTCCCAATATGTAGCTTATGTCATCACCATTACGAAGAATGTAAGTTACGGATTTGGCCGCAGAAGTGTTTAGTGAATAAGCGGGCCTTGGGGCCCTTTTGTCAAAGCTCCTAGATTCTATTAGCACTTCAGCAAACTGTACGTATCGGCCCCGTCCTAGTGCCAAGCCCGCAACCCAATCCCTCGAGATGTCAGGGGTAATTACTACTATCGAATAATTACCAGCGAATAGAGGTTGACTATGAATCAAAACTTCCTTTAGGCTCGGTCCAATACTCACATCAACTAATGCCAGGACATCCAGTATTTTCCATAACTGCTTTATACCCCTATCAGGTAGCACCACATACCTATCTTTACTCCAGGTAATAAGTCCTACGCTCCTGCCCCTTTCCAAAAGACAAGATGCCAAGGATGAGGCTGCGGTAACTGCATACTCGACGGTCGAGTTGAGATACCTTCTAGACGGATCATCCCTGACATGGCACTCATGACTAGCAGTTGGAACATGCCACCTTCTATTAAGATCAAGCACAATCCATACATCAGAGACTGGATCGAACTCAAACTCCTTGACCATCAGCCGCTGATGCCTAGCAGTAGCCTTCCAGCTTACATGGCTCAGACTATCCCCAGGAGTGTAATCCCTCACAGAGCTGGCATAAGGATTAGCCTGAAAAGTACGCTTTTGAGTTATGCTTCCCCCGGGTAGCTCCAAGGCAGGAACTCTAAAGTCGGATATTGTAACTATCTGAGGATAAATTACTAGTTCGTGGGATCTACCTATTTGAACAGTTCTAGAGAATATGCCGAATGGGTCCGAAGCGGTAACCGTCAGTGGACCCAACCTATATACTCCTCTACGCTCGCAGACGGTTCTTCTCCACCAACGTCTTTCGGTCTTAGAGGGTACAGTAATGACGCTTCCTGTATCTCTACCTGGTAAATCACCGCCGTCATGCACTTCCAGCCAGAACTTGGGGATTCTAGAAGTATTGATAAATGAAATTCTTTCACGTAGAACGTCACCAACCTGCACTCTAAGGGTAGGCTCTGGGCGAACGACCTTGAGTCCTCTAAAGGCCAAGACCACCCATAGCCAAGCTACAGCTGTTACCCCAAGTATCAACCAAAAAAGCACGAATAATAACCGCCAGCCAGTAGAGACTGCAGCCAACCCTACAGTTATAAGTAACAGTCCTAATACTGCAGGACTAATTCTAGACATACATACAAACCTGCAATTTTATCTACGAATAACAGACCTAGTACCAGGAACAGTTACGCTCTCTAAGACATTAGATATAACTGACTCTGTTGTCACTTCCCTCATGCGAGCGGAAGGGTTGAGAATTATTCGATGCGACAGTACGGGAATCACAACAGATTTTACATCGTCAGGTATAACATAGTCCCTACCAGAGATCGCAGCACGCGCCTGGGCAACTCTGTATATACCAAGTGAACCCCTAGGACTTGCGCCCAAGTAAACATCTGGATGCTCTCTGGTCGCAGAGGTTATATTTACGATATATTCGCTTATCAGCCTGTCTACATATACAGACTTAACCGCTTCTTGCGCCTCCAATATATCTGCTGGACTAACTACCTGGCCAATTTCCTCCAAGGGGTGTCTTATGTGCTGACTCTCTAGCACAGAAATCTCATCAGACTTATCTGGATACCCTATGGCCATCCTTATAAGAAACCTATCTAACTGGGCCTCTGGCAATGGGAAAGTGCCCTCGTACTCAATAGGATTCTCTGTAGCAATAACCAGAAAAGGCTCAGGAAGACTATGAGTCACACCATCAACGGTAACCTGTTTCTCCTCCATCGCCTCCAATAGGGCTGACTGTGTCTTGGGAGTAGCTCTATTAATCTCATCTGCCAGCACAACTTGAGCGATGATTGGACCTGGCCTATATTCAAACTCTCCAGTTTTTTGGTTATATATAGATACGCCTATTACATCGCTAGGAAGTAGATCAGGAGTGAATTGGATACGCTTGAACGAACAACCTAGAGATGCTGCTAGAGATTTTGCCAAGACCGTCTTCCCTACTCCAGGTACATCCTCGAGAAGGATATGGCCCTTACTAAGCAATGCTAAGATAGCTAACTCTATTTCGTCCTTTTTGCCCAGAATAACTTTCTGTATGTTCTCTGATATCCTTTGAGCTATTGAAGCTACGTCAACCAACATCCCCACCTTTTTAAATTAGTTTACATAGGAGTACGGTAACTGTTTGCTTTATTATAACAGCGAGATCACTTACGGCAAATCAGTAAAGATAACTATATCCACGGAGGCCAAGAAAGCAGTGCGAGATCAAACCATCTCAAATCATGACATAGCAGAGAAATTCAGGCTGCTGGCAGACCTTCTTGAAATAAAGGGAGAGGCATCCTATAAAATTGCAGCGTATCGTAAGGCTGCAGATTCCATAGATCACACCCCCGAGTCTTTATCTATTCTAAGGCAACAAGGCAAGCTTGAGACCATTCCCGGCGTAGGTAAGGCAATAGCTCAGAAGATAGAAGATCTGCTAGATACAGGAACTTTCGAACTGTTAGAAGAGGTTACATCGGAGTACCCACCGACACTCCGTGAATTGCTGCAGGTGCCTGATTTGGGACCCAAAAGAGTCAAACTACTATGGGACGAGTTGAAGGTAGGCTCTCTGGATGCCTTAGAGCTGGCTATAGAAGATGGGAGAATCTATAAGGTAAAGGGTCTAGGGCCTAAAGCCATAGAGAGGATAATAGAGGGGCTGAAATCCCTGAAAGGTCGAGATATAAGAATACCTATAGGAAAGGCAAGGGAGCTGGGTAAGCGTCTCATCCAACAGCTTCTTGAAAAGACCGATAAAGTGGAAAAGATAGAGCTGGCAGGAAGCATTAGGAGGTTCCGGGAGACTGCAGGAGATATAGATATAGTTGCTGCATCAGAACACCCAGAAGATATAATCGATACATTTTGCTCTCTGCCTATGGTCTACGACGTAAACATGAAGGGTGAAAATAGATGCAGGATCATGATCGAGGGCGGTATACAAGTTGACTTGATCTGTCTGCCTGCTCAGCATTGGGGGACTTTGCTACTGCACTTCACAGGTAGCAGGGACCATAACCTACACCTGCGTGACCTAGCATTGGAACGTGGAGCCCATATGAGTGAGTACGGGTTCAAGAAGAACGAACAGCTCATTACATTCCCAACAGAAGAGGAAGTCTATAAGTTTCTAGGAATGCAATACGTGCCCCCTGAAATGAGAGAGGACAGAGGTGAAATAGAGCTATCTCTGATTCACCAACTGCCAAAGGTAATTAGACAAAAGGATATCAAGGGCGATCTTCATATGCACTCAACCTGGAGTGATGGTAAGTGCAGCATCCGAGACATGGCGCTAGCTGCTAGATCTTTAGGATACGAGTACATATGTATAACAGATCATTCCCAAAGTCTTGGGATAGCTAGAGGCTTGACCCCAGAACGAATCGTCGAGCAAAGGAAGGAGATAGAATCCCTCAATAAAGAACTAGCACCGTTCAAGATATTACACGGCATAGAGATGGAAGTCCTTAGTGATGGCAGCGTGGACTTGCCTGATGAGGTGCTCAGGGATCTGGATATCGTTATAGCAAGCGTACATTCGGGACTAAGGCAAGGGAGAGAGAAAGTTACGTCCAGGGCATTAGCAGCAATACGACACCCGCTAGTTGACATACTTGCTCATCCTACAGGACGAATAATAGGGAGCAGGGAGGGTGGGGATTTTGATCTTGAGGCTATCTTTAGAGAGGCAGCTCGAACAGGAACAATACTAGAGGTAGATGGTGACCCTAATAGACTAGACCTTAGAGACGTCAACGCCCAGGAGGCTGTAGACTCGGGCTGCCTAATCAGCATCAGCAGCGATGCACATAGCATTGAAGGACTATATAACATGGAATACGGAGTCGGCACAGCAGCCAGAGGATGGTTGCAGCCTCAAGATGTTGTCAATACTAGGCCCTTAAATGAGATGCTGAAATTACTTAAGAGAAACAAGAATAGGAACTAGGCGACCTGTACCTTATCGCCATTATTATTGACGTAGAGTCGCCAGCATCTAGAACCTAGTACTTTCTCCAGATCCTTTTCCAGTACAGCACTAAATGATACTTCTAGGTTCGTGGGTTCTATGACCACGAACCTAGAACCCACTGGTAGCTGGATCAGGATCTTGTCGTCGCCAGGGTGAGATCTAAGTAGCTTATAAAGAGCGTGCATCCTTTCTATATCTACCTCAAGATCATCAGACACCGGGAAGCGTATTCGTATTTCGTAAGCTCTAGCATTTTCCAGAGACGGAGAGTCATCTTCAAGCAGAGATTCTACTTCCCTCGATATTTCATCTCCAGAATCACTATCTATCTTCGCCACGGATTCACAGACAATCTGAAAGCTTTCCTGTCTCTCATCTAGCTTGCCTGTCACAAGAAGTACGGCATCGCTAACAAGTAAATCTCTATACTTTTCATATTGTTCGGGGAAAACTACAAAATCTATACTAGAGGTTTGGTCCTCCAACCTGCCTATAAGCATCTCTTGTTGCCTCTTTGTTGTCCTGATCTGCGGATTTACCAGCATAGCAGCCACCCGCACGGTCTGGCCTACCATTTCTTCAGAAATCTCAGAGATCAGAGATGTGCTGTCTAAACGTCTCTTGCCAAGTACTGCGTTAAGGGGATGCTCACTGAGGTAGAGACCGAGCATCTCCTTTTCCCAAGCAAGCAGTTGCTCCTTGGGGGCTTCATCGACTTCAGGAAGGCTTAGAGACGGTAAGTGATCTTGAGCCGAAAAAGCCTCACCAAACAAGCTGAACTGTCCCAGATCTGATGCCCGCTGCATTTTCTGATTCAGGGCTATTGCCTCGTCAATAGCTGCAAGGAGTTGGCTTCTATGACCAAACTCGTCAAAGGCTCCGGCTTTAATAAGACTTTCAAGTGCTCTTTTGTTGATTTGCTTGAAGTCAACAACCGTGCAGAAGTGCTCAAAAGACTTGAAGCGCTTATCTGGTAGCGACTCCCTGGCGTTCACGATGGCTCTGATAGGACCTGACCCAACGTTCTTCACAGCGCCCAGGCCAAACCTTATGGGGATAGGTTCACCCGGGCGCTGCGACTGGGGTTCCAGCGTGAACTCCTCAAAGCTGTCGTTCACACTTGGTGGAAGTACCCTTATGCCCATTCTATTACATTCAACTATTCCAGAAGCAACCTTCTCTGAGTTATCCATGCCCACTGTAAGCAGTGAGGACATATACTCGGAGGGATAATTAGCCTTCAGATATGCTGTCTGATAGGCCACTAGGGAGTAAGCTGCAGCATGTGCTTTGTTAAAGCCATACCTGGCAAAGGGTTCCATCCAGTCCCACAGTTCTCGAGCTTTTTCTGGAGACAATCCCCCGTGTTCTTGGCAACCCTTTATAAACTTATCTCTTTGGGCCTCCAATTCTTCACGTATCTTCTTACCAACAGCTTTTCTAAGCTTGTCAGCCTCCTCCCAGGTGTATCCAGCTATCTCTATTGCAATCAGCAGTATGTCATCCTGGTATACAAGCACACCATAAGAATCCTTAAGAATAGGTTCCAGTCCAGGAACTAGGTATTCAACGGGTTCCCTACCGTGCTTACGTGCAATATACGTAGGTATCATGTCCATAGGGCCAGGGCGATAGAGGGCTATCATAGCCGCTACGTCCCGTATATTTGAAGGCTTGAGCTCTCTTATATATCTCCTCATGCCTGCAGACTCTAGCTGGAAAACACCTGTGGTTTCACCCGAAGAAAGTAACTCATAAGTCTTGGTATCATCTAGAGGTAGCTTGTCAAGCTCGATATCTATGCCTCGAGTCTGCTTGATAGTTTTGACAGCTCTACCCAGGATCGATAGGTTGGCCAGTCCCAAGAAGTCCATCTTGAGCAACCCTATCTTCTCGCACATACGCATATCGAACTGTACAAGAGGCCTTGAGCCGTTCTTATCCTTCTGAAGAGGTGCATAGTTTATGATTGGCTCGCGTGAGATAATGACCCCAGCAGCATGGGTAGAGGCATGTCTCGTTACACCCTCCAGCTTGGAAGCCACATCTATAAGTTGCTTTATCTTCTCATCTCGCTCGTACCACTGCCTTAGCGCCAAAGAGTTCTCCAGAGCTTCCTTTATGGACCACCCTGGTTGGATCATTTTTGCTATGGTATCGGTATCGCTATAGCTGATACCCAGAGCTCTACCTACATCTCGGACAGCAGCACGAGCTTCCATTGTGCCGAAGGTAATGATTTGCGCTACGTTCTCTTCACCATACTTGGAGGTAACATACTCTATTACTTCCTCCCTTCTTTTATCTTCGAAGTCCATATCAATATCGGGAGGACTAGGTCTATGTATGGTAAGGAATCTTTCGAAAGGAAGCTTGTATTCTATAGGATCTGCAGTCGTTATGTTGAGAAGATAAGAAACCAGGCTTCCAGCTGCTGAGCCTCGACTTGTAACAGCTATTCCTCTACTTCTAGCCCAGTTTACAAAATCCTGCACAATCAACATGTAGGCGGTATATCCCTTGGTATTGATTACGTTGAGCTCGTATTCAAGTCTATCGCGAATCTCCTGAGTCACTTCTGAATACTTTTGCTTGAGCCCCTCCTCACACAGATATCTTAGATAGGACTGTAGGTCGTAACCATCAGGAACATCAAAGTGAGGCAAAATCCACTTACCCATTGGGATTTGCAGGTTACACATCTCAGCTATTAGAGCGGTATTCTTAATTGCTTCCGGATAATCCCTGAAAGCTTGCTCCATTTCCTGAGGAGAGCGCATATAGTTAGTATCACTACTCATCCTCATACGATTCTTGTCAGTAACCTGCTTACCCGTTTGGACGCATAGCAATATATCCTGGATAGCAGCATCTTCCTGTCGTGGATAATGCACGTCACAGGTAGCTACTAGAGGTATTTCCAAGTCCTTGGCAAGCTCTATAAGCTTAGTGTTAGCTATACGTTGTTCTTCAAAAGGATGATCCTGTAACTCGATGAAGTAGTTCTCACGACCTACTATGGACCTGTATTTATCAGCTAGTTCCCTTGCCTCCTTATCCTTTCCTTGAAGTAATAGTTGTGGAACTTCTCCACCAATACAGGATGATGTAACTATAAGACCTTTGGAGTACTTAGCTAAAAGCTCGTGGTCTATCCTGGGTTTGTAGTAATATCCTTCAAGGAAAGCATAAGAAACAAGCTTAATAAGGTTTTGATATCCTTCATAATCCTTGGCTAAAACAAGAAGATGAGCATAATCTGAATCCAGCTTTTTCTCCCGATCATGTCTAGACCTAGGGGCCACATAAAGCTCACAACCTATGATAGGCTTTATTCCTGCCTCCAAGGCCTCGGTGTACATCTCGATGGCGCCATACATAACACCATGATCGGTCAGAGCAATGGCTTTCATACCATATTCTTTGGCGAGACTTACGTAATCCTTGATCTTCCCTAAACCATCTAGCAGGGAATAATCAGAGTGAAGATGAAGGTGTACAAAATCGCTCGACAAGGCTTAAACCTCCTTTCGGAGTATAGGATACCAGCATGTCTCTACAAGTTGGTACACTGCACCCAAAAGTGCCCGCCTAATAAACAAAAAACATTACACTATTTAGCAATTAGCATCCGTCACCATTTGACAAACAGTACTAGACAGAAGCTAATATTTGGAGTAGTATAAGCTCAAAGGGTCTTTAGTCCTTATTTCATGGTCGTCGTCCTGGAAAACAACAAAGGAAAGGAACGTAGGCGGCGCAATGATTTATACAATGTATTTGACCCTTCATTTCTTACCTACAGCTTTGGTAAGTAATTGTAACTACTTGGACACCGGCTGATTCCTGGCCTAGTACATAGCCATAATTTGAGATCATTAACTTAGGTGCAGAGCAGGAGTAGTAGGAGGCCAGGATAATGATTCAAGATTACAAGTTTCGTATTAGCATACCCAGTGATGGGGCGTTTATAGATGATGCCCATTTACAATCTGAAGAAAGCTTCGAATTAGAGGGCGAAGACATAGCAGTTGAATTCTCTGATGACTCCACTAATGATGTAGATCAGGAAGGTAGCGATCTAGGTGATCTCGAACATTTAGAAGACTACGCTGACGACCTGGACGAGCCAGTCCAGATGTACCTCCGGGAAATCGGTAGGGTTCCATTACTAACGGCAGAGCAAGAAGTTATCCTCGCCAAGAAGATAGAGCTATCTCGTAGGCTGGATGAATATTGGCTTCAACAGCACACAAATGCGGATATAACCTCGGTAGTTCTCAAGATATATAAGTCTGCATCTTTGGGTTATATACAAGCGAAAGAGTGGCTTCCCTCAGACATAAAATTACCTCTATCTGAGCTCTATCAAGCAGCTGTAACACATGCACGTGAGTCATTTGCAAAAGACGAAGAGGTTAAGAAGTTGTTGGAAGCAGAGCAAGACATGTGCTTGCTCCCCCCTCTTATCACCGACTACATAGAGCGTTCAAATAAGTGTCCAGATGTCAAAACAGTATCACAGGTCCTATTGACCAACAAAAGTATAGTAATTAACCACTGGAATAAGGTAAGAAAAGAAGGAGAAGGTGCAAAGTGTAAGCTGATAGAGGCCAATACAAGGCTAGTTGTAAGTATAGCTAAGAAATACCTGGGCAGAGGATTGTCACTACTAGATCTCATACAAGAAGGCAACATAGGCTTGATGAGAGCCGCTGACAAGTTTGACTATACTCGTGGGTACAAATTCTCTACCTACGCAACCTGGTGGATAAGGCAAGCAGTAACTAGAGCAATAGCGGATCAATCTAGAACTATACGTCTTCCAGTACACGTATGCGAAACCGTTAGTAAGATCCACAAGACAAGCCAGAAGTTACAACAAGAGCTCGGGCATGAACCTACAATAGAGCAGCTTTCCAGCGAGTTAGGTATACCTATAAAGAAGGTTATGCAGATACAACAGGCTTCTAAGTTCCCCGTATCACTGGAAGCTCCGATAGGAGAAGACGGTGATAGTATGCTAGGAGACTTCCTGGAAGACATACACGTGCTAAACCCAGTACAAAAAGCAGCTAATGACATACTTAGAGAGCAAATTAACTCCGTCCTCCAGAACCTTCCACCCAAAGAGAGAAAGGTTCTAGAGCTAAGGTTTGGGTTAGTTGATGGTAAATGCAGGACACTTGAAGAAGTGGGTAACGAATTTGCTATAACTAGGGAGCGTGTAAGGCAGATCGAGTGCACCGCCTTACGTAGACTAAGAGAAAACCATCTAATTAAGCAGTTAAGAGACTTTCTCGAAGATTAGTTGTAATAACTTAGTAATGGATTTTGATCAGACTGAAGCTTCCGTTCCAAGCTATATAGGGATCCTACCAGATCTAGTTGATCTGGTAGGATCCCTATGTGATCCTTACATATTGACCACCCAAGACGGAATTATCTTAGGATATAGTCATTGCACTACAGAATTACTAGATCTGGGTCGTGCATCCAGTCTAAGAGCTATTCTGTCCCCCGAAGATTGGGAAAAGATAGATAGCCTACTTCAAGACGACTCCACCACAGGTGGTGAGACTCTTATACCTGTCAGTATCGGAAGTAATACCGTCACATGGATCGTAAAGAGAGTCAGATCGCAATCTACAGGGTTATTTTTACACAGAATAACCTTATCAACCGAACAAGAAGAACCTAAAAGTGATTTTTTGAGCAACGTTACGCATGAATTAAGAACCCCTTTGACTGCACTAGTTGCTACCACTGAGGTAATGTTGCAAGATTACAAAGATATACCTCAATCTGAACTTGGAAGTATGATTAACCTTTTACACAGAAACACCCGAAGGTTGGAGGCTCTAGTTAGCAATCTACTAGATGTAGCTGCGATACAAAATGGCACCCTTCAACTACGGAAAAGCTGGGTATCAGTAGAATCTATAGTCAGAGATGCGGTTGACTTCGTCCAACCCCTACTTAATAGCAAGAACCAAAGGCTAGAGATAAGAACTATTGGTGAACCCCCCGCTCTGTTTGTTGATCAAAGAAGGGTCATAAGCGTTGTAGTAAATCTACTGTCTAACGCCAGTAGGTACGGCCCCCCAAATGAGCCTATACAGCTCATGATGGCCAACGAGGGAACCCTAGTAAGGGTCTCCGTCAGGCAGAGAGGCCCGGCAATCCCCAAGAATGAGATTGCAATGTTATTTAAACGGTTCTACAGAGCAAGCACTTCAGATAAGAACCCTGTTGGTACCGGATTGGGTCTAGCGATAGTTAAAGAAGTAGTAGAGATGCACGGAGGAATAGTAGGAGTAACAAGCCAATCTGGAAAATCAACCACTTTTTGGTTTACCCTTCCCATTGAAAACAAAAAGCAGGATCGATGATAAAGTCTACTGATCAGAATAAACCAAGCGTAGATAAGAAATTGAAGGTTCTGATAGCAGATGACGACTTGGACCTGCTTGATATACTGGCGTTTACACTACGAAGGGAAGGGTTCGAAGTTATAAAGGCCATAGATGGCAAAGAAGCCTTAGACAAAGTTTTCTCTGATCCTCCAGATCTCGTAGTTCTTGATGTTGCCATGCCTCACATAGACGGATTTGAAGTTTGCGCAAGACTGAGAGCCACTAGCTCTGTACCAATTATTATGCTTACCGCTAGAGGTCAAGATTCAGATATAGTACACGGACTAGAGCTAGGTGCTGATGACTACATAACCAAGCCCTATTCACCTAGAGAATTGGTAGCCAGACTACGAGCACTAGCCAGAAGATCTGCCAACACAAGTGGGACTCAGCGAATAATTGCGGGACCATTTCAGTTAGATTTGCAACATATGGAAGTGAGATACAAGGGAGAGTTAATTAGACTTACGAAACTCCAATTTGAGCTTTTCAAGTACATGGTAATGCATCAAGGAGAAGTCTTGCCTACAGAAGACTTAATGCGAAACGTTTGGGGTTATAGCATAGCAGCAGACGATAGCCTAGTCAAAACTCACATCTATTATCTTAGACAGCGTATAGAAGAAGACCCTACACATCCTAGACATATACTTACCGTACCAGGAGTAGGCTACCTCTTTCAACCCTGATCTTTTGTTCTCAAAAACTCTTATTTGACAACCTGCGTAATAACACATATACTAATAATGAACGCATGTTCATCATTTTCGAGGTGGTATAGGTGAAGAAGGAATTTATAATCGAAAGACAGGGGAAAAGCTTTGTCCTATACGCAGGATTGCTAGAGGAAGCACACGCTCAAGGGCTAAAGAGGATAGAGACAGAGCTGTTGCAAATTCCCACGCCGGAGAATGGTAACGTAGCTATATGTAAAGCTACAGTACAGACAGAAAAAGGCATCTTTACAGGTCTTGGAGATGCATCTCCCGAGAACGTATCGAAGCTCATGAGTCTACATCTCATAAGGATGGCTGAAACCCGAGCAAAGGCGAGGGCTCTAAGAGACGCCGTCAACGTAGGTGTAGCTGCTCTCGAAGAGCTAGCAGAAGACGAGCCGGAATCCACGCGTACATCCGAAGCAGATTCACTAGAAAGAGATAATACGGCAGAATTTGCTCCTAGTACCGAGGCAAGAGCAATTAGTGCTAGAAGTATAACCGAAAAGCAGCTCAATGCTATATACGCGATAGCTCAGAATAACCTCAATATGAGCAAAGAAGAGGTTGACGAGAAGTGCCAGAGCATATACGGCCATAGCCCTCAAGAGCTTACGAGATGGGAAGCTTCCAAGTTTATAGACATGTTGAAGGCTGATAGAGTAGCCTAGATCAAAACTCAACGATAAAATCAAGGGCCACATAGCTGGTTAGCTATGTGGCCCTCTTCTTTGGTATGGCAGCAACAAGAATTGTTAGTATAGCTTTTGAATCAAAAACAGAAGGAGTTATACTTGAAGCACACTACGGAGTGTATCACTGTAGTAGGGACAGGATCGTGGGGTACCGCACTTGCCACAATGCTCTCTAAAGAGCATAAGGTTACTCTTCTTTGCAGATCCAAAGAAGAAGCGGAAAAGCTATTATCTACACGAAGGAACGAAAGATTCCTTCCCTCTATAGTTTTGCCTGAGCAATTATGCATCACTGCGGATCCCGAGATCGCTACTAGCCATTATCCCGTAGTAATAATGGTAGTACCTTCAGCGTCAATGAGAGAAAACATCAGGATTCTAGCTCCTTACCTGAATGAGAATCACATAGTCTTAAGTGCCGCCAAAGGTTTTGAACCATGCACCGAGCTTCGAATGACCCAAGTTTTGCAGGCTGAGTTACCAGAGATTGACCCCAAGAACATCGGAGCGCTTTCGGGTCCGAACATAGCACTGGAAGTAGCTGAAGGCAAACCTTCAACTAGTGTAGTGGCATTTCCAGATGAGCAAGTTGCCATGAGAGTAATCACTGCACTTACCACAAAAACATTTAGAATTTATGGTAGTCGAGATGTTGTAGGAGTAGAGATAGCAGGAGCCCTAAAGAACGTCATAGCTATAGGTGCTGGGGCCATTGATGGCTTGGCAGCAGGTAATAACGCCAAGGCAGCATTTGTAACGAGAGGTATTGCGGAGATATCCAGATTTGGAATAGCTCAAGGAGCTAATCCGCTAACATTTGCAGGACTTGCAGGTATTGGAGATCTCATAGTTACGATCACTAGCAACTACAGTAGAAACAGATGGGTAGGACAAGAGTTTGCTAAAGGCAGGAAACTGGCTGATATATTAGCAGAGTTGCATCCTCAGGTAGCCGAAGGGGTAGAAACCACTAGGACAGCTTGGAAGATGGCTCAAGAGATAGGGGTGGAAATGCCAATCATCGAGCAAACCTACAAAGTTATTTTCGAGGGCAAACCTGTTCATGAGGCTCTAATAGATCTAATGAACAGAGAACCCAAGTTTGAGTCCTAACTCAAAGGGTCTTTGACCACTATAGTCTGACCTCTAGATGGACCAACCGATATTATCGACACAGGGATTTCCAACAGTTCCTCTATACGATGCACGTAATCTTGAGCCTCTTTAGGTAGATCTTCCCAGCTGGTAGCTTCACTAGTAGAAGTTTTCCACCCATCCAAATCCTCGTAGACTGGTACACACTCAGCAAGTACCTGTGACCTAGCCGGGAAATGACTGATCCGTTCTCCGCGGTACTCGTACCCAACACATATCCTAATCTTATCCAAACCATCTAGAACATCAAGTTTGGTGATAGCTATACTAGTAGAGCCATTTATCTCAGCAGCGTATTTGCTAGCTATAGCATCAAACCACCCGCATCTTCTTGGCCTACCAGTTGTAGTACCAAACTCGTGTCCCCTCTCTCTTATGTAGTCGCCATACTCATCATTTAACTCTGTGGGGAAAGGACCCTCCCCTACTCTGGTCATATATGCATGCATCACCACTAAGACATGAGATATGTCCTTAGGCGGTATTCCCATATAGGCACATGCACCACCCGAGGTCGTAAGAGAGCTCGTAACATATGGATAACTCCCACAATCCAAATCTAGTAATGTGCCTTGTGCACCCTCAAGTACCACCCACTCGCCTCGACGCAAGGCAAGCCTGATTGACTCTTCCGTATCACATATCATAGGTGAAAGAGCAGCGCACCATTCGTTTGCCTGAAAAACCAATTCTTCCACGTCTATTGTGGGGGAATCGAGAACGCACTCTAGGTATCGGTTGGCTATGAGCGCATTGGCCCGTACCTGACTTAGAAAATAATCTCTGTCAAGCATATCGCCAGCTCTAATACCATCCCGAGCAGCTTTATCAGTATAGGCTGGCCCTATACCTTTGCCAGTGGTGCCAATCCTTCTATCACCTCTACAGCTATCACGGGCTTTATCAATGGCTAGGTGATAGGGCATAACCAGATGCGCCCGCTCGCTAACGTAGAGATTAGATAGGTCTATACCTTTGCTCTTGATACTACCTATCTCTTCAATCAATGTAGCAGGATTCAACGCAACCCCTGCTCCTATCATCGCTTTGACACCAGAGTGAAAAACGCCACTAGGGATCTGATGTAGTGCAAACTTCCCAAGGTGGTTGACCACGGTATGGCCGGCATTAGCCCCGCCGCTATAGCGCACATTATAGGTAAACCTACCCGCGAGCAGATCTATTATCTTGCCCTTTCCCTCATCGCCCCAATGACCGCCCACTACCACTACCGCTGGCAATAAGTTCCTCCAGACACATTGATTTCATCGGGTTATACCCGCCCCAAACATTATATAGGCTTTTATATCTCCATCTAAAGGTTAGATATCCAGTCCCTTAAACCGGTATAATTATTATGTTGAACAAAATTTCTCTTTTTGAGCACTTTGACTACAACTAGGGGGTTGTTATAGGAAGATGGAGATAGGTGTAGTACGTCCTGTTGACATAGATCAAGAGATGCGCTCATCATACCTTGATTACGCTATGAGCGTAATCATGTCCAGAGCATTACCTGACGTGAGAGACGGATTGAAGCCCGTACAACGCAGAACACTCTACGCCATGTACCAGCTCGGACTCACTCAGTCAGCGAGATACAGAAAAAGCGCAGGTATCGTGGGTGAAGTATTGAAGCTATATCATCCTCATGGAGATTCGGCAGTATACGACACCCTAGTACGCATGGCTCAGGATTTTACGCTTAGGTACCCCCTAGTTGATGGCCAAGGCAACTTTGGGTCTGTAGATGGGGATAGCGCAGCAGCGATGCGTTACACAGAAGCCAGGCTAACTGGCTTAGCTGAGGAGATGCTGCGTGATATAGATAAGAATACCGTAGACTTTGTTCCCAACTATGATGATAGCGAGAGAGAACCCGTAGTACTACCCAGCAGGATTCCTAATCTACTGATCAATGGCTCCTCTGGAATAGCTGTGGGTATGGCAACAAATATCCCACCGCACAACCTACGTGAGATATGTAATGGTCTCATCTACCTGATCGATCATCCAGATGCCACAATAGAAGATCTATCTAAGATAGTCCAAGGGCCAGACTTTCCTACCGGAGGTATTATCCTCGGTAGGGAGGGCATACTCTCTGCCTATAGCACAGGTAAAGGTAAGATCATAGTTAGAGCCAAGGCACATATTGAAGAGCTGCGAGGCAATCGCTCAGCTATCATCGTCACCGAGCTGCCCTACCAAGTCAATAAGGCGGCCTTAATAGAGAAGATAGCCGAACTAGTCAAGGAAGAGCGTATCCCAAGCATATCTGATATCAGAGATGAGACTGATCGAAACGGTATGCGGATAGTTATAGAGCTGCGCAGAGAGGCTCAGCCACTAAAGGTGCTTAACCAGTTGTATAAGTTCACGCCTATGCAAACGACTTTTGGCGTCAACTCCCTAGCTCTCGTCGACGGAACCGTGCCGCGCATGCTCACATTGAAGCAGATGATGCGGCATTACATAGAGCACCGACAGATAGTTATCAGGCGCAGAACTGAATACGATCTCGATAAGGCTAGAGCACGAGCACATGTACTCGAAGGATTGATGATAGCTCTCAATAACTTAGATGCCGTCATAAATACAATCCGCAACTCTAGAAGTGCCGATGCTGCCAAAACCAAGCTGATGCAGGACTTTGGGCTTACAGAAGTCCAGGCTCAAGCAATTCTGGACATGCAACTGAGAAGGCTAGCAGCTCTGGAGAGGCAGAAAATAGAGGATGAGCTCAAAGAAGTAAGAACCCAGATAAGGGAATATGAGTCGATTCTGGCAAGTCCTGAAAAGGTATTAGCAATAGTCAAGTCTGATCTCCAGGAAATCAGAGATAAATACGGCGACGAACGTCGTACTAAGATAGTGGAAGCTAGCGGAGACATTAGAGACGAGGATCTCATACCAAATATCGAGGTAGCTGTAAGCGTAACCGATAGGGGGTATATCAAGAGACTACCACCAGATACCTATCGCACACAACGAAGAGGCGGTCGAGGTGTAAACGGGGTGGGAGTCAAAGACTCTGATGTAGTAGAGCACCTCCTGGTATGTAATACCATGGATAGCATCCTATTCTTTACCAATAAGGGTAAGGTTTACCAAATTAAAGCACACGAGATACCCGACTCAAGTCGAACCTCTAAAGGGCTTCCATTAGTCAACCTAATTAACCTAGAACCCCACGAAAGAGTGACTGAGGTAATAGCAGTCAGGGAATTCAAGCCAGATCGCTACCTTACGACTATAACCAAGAAAGGGAAGATAAAGAGGACTTCATTGGAGGAATACTCATCAGTTAGATCCAATGGACTAATTGCGATGTCACTAGAAGATGGGGATGAGCTAAGAGATGTTCGACTCCTAGGTGACAACGACGACATACTTGTCCTTACCGCTAAGGGGCAATCAATAAGATTCCCAGCCACAGATGTACGCCCAACTGGAAGGCAAGCAGTAGGTGTAACTGCTATCAGGTTATCAGAGGGTGATGAAGTAGTTGCTATGGAAGTTGTCCAAAGTGGTGCAGAGGTACTTTTAGTAACTAAGAAAGGTTTTGGTAAGCGGACATCTATAGACGAGTTTAACAGGCAATCCAGGGCTGGATCAGGAGCTAGAGCCATCAAGCTAGACGAGAAAACAGGTGATTTAGCTACTGCCAGGATGGCCCCAGAAGATTCTGAAGTTTTGATAGCCTCTGCCAGCGGGCAAGTAGTAAGGTTAAAGACTAATAGTATTAGTAAACAAAGCAAAGCAGCCAGAGGCGTATCTCTAATGACTCTGAAGCCTAATGATAGCGTCACCAGCCTAGCGATTATAGCCACCAACCACAAGAGATAACCTCAAATCCCAGCAGTAGAGATTCAGAATCTTGATTTGCTATTTCTGAGTCTCTACTGCTATAAACTCTTCAAAAACGCCTTAGGGATGAAACGTGATTCCTCAGGTCTACGATCTTACTCAGCAAACCCTGACTAAAGCTGCAGATATAATCGGCAAAATAGTTGTCCTACTAATTGCACTAATAATCTCGATCACAATTGGCAGATATATAAGGGACAGAATAGTTCGTACCGGAAACAGAGCCCTTCGAGATCCAGCAATCTTGGCATTGCTATCTAACATCGCCTTTGTTTCTGTAATCATCTTAGGCATACTCACTGCCCTCCCATTAGTAGGTGTACAAGTCACAGCGATAGTCACCGTGCTTGGTGTTAGTGGTTTAGCCGTCAGCTTGGCCCTGCAGGATATACTGAGAAACTTCATAGCAGGTATATACATACTTCTAGAGAAACCATTCAACATCGGTGACAGAATAACGATAAGGGATCAAACAGGAAACGTGCGTACTATAGAATTGAGAACTACCGTATTGGAGACGGATAATGGCACGAAGGTTATAATTCCCAACTCGGTATTGATGACAGACATCATCTCCAATAAAGCGGCCAGTAACCTATTACCATATCTAGTAACTATCAAGGCCAATAGAGAAGTTATATTACAGATCGTAGGTTGGTATCCGTCTCTAGCAAAGGAGATCCCAGAGCTGAACCTAATACCTCAACCTGAGACACGTATAGACCTGATAGAGGATGAAAACACAACTCTAGGTTTGAGATATTGGCTGCCTAAGGACAGCTTATTGATAGGTGAGATCGCAGCTAAAATAAAAGAACACTATCCACAAGTCAACATCAATGTAAAAGTAGAGGCATAAATCAAAACTATGGGAAAGATCGGTATAATGGGTGGTACTTTCGACCCCCCACATATAGGCCATCTAGCAGCAGCCGAGGAAGTTGGATATAGGTTAAGACTGGATAAGATACTCTGGATACCTACTGGTATTCCTCCACATAAGAGAGACACTCAGGTTACACCTCCTGAGCATAGGCTTCAAATGGTAAGACTTGCCATAGAGGGGAATAAGCTATTTGAGCTCTCCGATATTGAAGTAAAGCGCCCAGAAGTATCTTACACGGTTCATACCTTAGAGACGCTCAAGCAGCTAAACCCGAATGACTCACTCTTTTTCCTACTTGGGACAGACGAGTTCTCCTCGCTTTATCGTTGGTATATGCCTAATAAGATAGTGTACTTGGCCAACTTAGCCGTGATAAAGCGAGCTGGTATGGGTCCCGATATAGCCAAAGTCGAATCCGAGTTGCCTTGCATCAAAAACAGATATTTTCTAGTAGATGTACCTCACATACCTATTAGTAGTACAGAGTTAAGAGATAGAGTAAGAAAGGGGGAGCCTATAAGATATCTCGTTCCAGATAAGGTTATGGAGTACATCTACTATCACAAGCTCTATGTAGAGTGCGGTAAAGATGCTGCACCCTAAGGCTGATTAAACGCTAGCTTGATTAAATTACTTGCCAGCATTAAGTTGGTTAGCGGACCTATACCACCTGGTACAGGAGTAATAAAGCTTGCTAACGGGGAAACCGAATCAAAATCTACGTCTCCTACGAGTCTACCATTCACAAAATTTATTCCAAAGTCTATAACTATGATCCCTTCTCTTACCATATCTGCGGTGAGAGTATTGGGTCTCCCTACAGCTACGGCCACAATATCAGCGTTAAGTGTATAGTCTCTAATCGACTTGGACCTACTATGTAGCACGGAAACTGAGGCATGCTTCATAAGCATTAGCTGAGCGAATGGCTTTCCTACGACGTTACTCCTACCGATAACAACTACATTCTTTCCTGAAACATCTATCCCGTAGTGGTCAATCAGAGTAGCAGCAGCCATAGGAGTGCTCGGAATAACTTGAGGATTCCCTATGGAAAGGAGTCCAAAGTTATAAGGATGAATTCCTTCGACATCTTTCATAGGGTCTAGGGACTCTGCTACCCTAAGATAGCTTACACCACTAGGCAGAGGCATCTGTACCATGACACCATGTATATCTTCTGAACTACAAAGAGAGCGAATATGTACACACAGGTCTTCCTGTGTTATTGAACTAGAAAGCTGATGCACAAAACATCCCAGACCAAGCTTCTGAAACCATTTCTGAAGGTTCTGAGCATAAAGACAAGCATCAGGTTCTTCAGAAGGCAGGACAACAGCCAGGTTGGGAACATAACCTCGTGACGTTTGGAAATCTTGGATTTGACCCTCTAGCTGCTGCCTTACAGTCTTGGCAACAGCTTTACCATCGAGTATGTTATCAGGTCTATCTACCATACGAGCATAATAGCATAACAGCGTTCCGTCGATCCAACAGCATTTACCCTTGACATTCAGTGAAGGCTTTCGTTATTATGTAAACGCACTTGATACTATACAAGCCATATCGTTGAGAGTCCAAGGAATATTTGGGGTTTTTCCTTGACACTCATCTGTGGCTTGTATAGAATAGTGAGCGCCCCTGAGAGGGGTGTGG
>NZ_JANZYQ010000013.1:0-26864 GCF_059335935.1 Thermobaculum sp. T2p | reverse complement strand
GCTGTTCCCCGTCAGGCAGGGCGAACATAGGGCAGTGTGGCACCCGAGGTCGTACAGGTCGACCCTCTTCGACCAGAGCGGGACGTGTGAGGGGTATGCCAGGAGGCCTCCTGGCATACCCCTCTCTACGAGTAGCTACTGGCGGCCGACCTGTGGGACGACCTGCTCGCCCGAGGCCGCTGATCGGTAGAAGGCTACGCATGCCGCCAGGTTGTTGTACGCGTCCTCGACGGTGGCCACCGGCTGCTCCCCGCGCATGGCGGCGATCCAGTGGTCGATGCCCTCGGAGCCTGCCTGCCCAGGGGCGAAGTGTACCCAACCTTCGAACGGAGGAAAGCTGCCCGCCACCGCGACGCGGCCGCTGAGGGAGTCGTAGGTGAACGCTCCCTCACTGCCCACCAGGCTCCACTGCATGCGGAAAGCCCCAGGCGCCGCGTGCCAGGTGTCCTCTATGGTGGCGACGAGCCCGCTCTCGAACTCGACTGTCGCGACCCCGTAATCCTCCAGAGGCAGGTCCGGGTAGCGCAGGTTGCGAGCTACTCCATATACTCTGGCTACCTCTGAGCTCGTCAGCCATCGCAGGAGGTCTATATGGTAGATAGCATGGTCTATCCATCCACCACCCGGAGCTCGGTTAGGATCCGCAAACCAACCTGGGTCGGGATCGTCTGGCCAGCTTCTGGGCAAGGACGACCACAGGCTGAAGCTTGCAGTGAGGAGGCGGCCCAAGCGCCCTTCATCAACCCAGGACCTTAGGCGGGTGTACTGACTTGAGAGGCGTTGGCGGGACTCAGCGGGCAGGAACACCACGCCAGCCTCCCTCACGGCATCCACCACGCGGGAGGCCTCCTCCAACGTGCGGGCGAGGGGCTTGATCGACAAGATGTGCTTGCTCTCCCTAGCGGCCGCAACGCAGATGTCGGGATTGCGGTCGACGCTGAGGAAGCTGGCGATCGCCGTTATGTCTGGATCGCTGATCAACTCCTCCGGATGGTCAGTCACTCGATCGATCCCCAGGTCTTGGCCAACCTTGCGAGCCTTCTGGAGGTCTGAGTGGTAGATGCCTGCCAGCTCCGCCTCGGGGTGGTCCACTATGGCGCGGGCCAATGGCAGGGCTGAATACCAGTGATCTAGTCCTACCAGGGCTATGCGTACTGGTGCCAATCTACTTCTCCTTTCGCGGGTTATATCTTGTGTAGGGCTAATGAGCTGTGCTCAGGGACCCTAGGAGCCGGCTTGCCAGGGTGTAGGTGTGCAACACCCTCCCATCAGTAAGGTCCCATGTGGCCAGCTCGGAGCGCACGATGTCGGGGAACTTCCGGCTGAGATCACGTAGGGCGTTGCCTACCGACCTGCGCACCTGCTTACTATCGTCCGCGCGCAGCGGTGCCAATAACCTGACAACCCGCTGAGGCTGCTGGGGTAGGCGGCTCGAGCGGATCCACGGCCGCATCCCCTCCACAGCCGCCCTCCGCACGTTGGGGTTCTGGTCGTGCAGCCAGTCCTCTATCACGGGGAGGGCTCTCTCGTAGCCCACGTCTCGGCAGTACTTGGCGAAAGCCTTGGCGAGCATCTCCTGCACGCGCCAGTCGGGGTCCAGGCTCACCTCGTAACGGAGCGTGTTCAGGGCTTCCGTACAGGTGCTCGCGATGTAGCCGAGGACGAGGGTGGCGAACATGCGTGTCTGGTGCAGGTCCGACCGCATCAGCATGCGCGCCGTGGACAGGTTCTCCTCCTGGCAGCCACCCTTGACTAGCTTGTCTGCTTCCTCCTCTATGGGCCTGAAGCCACGCTGCACCTCAGCCAGCTTCTTCATAGTCTCCCAGATATCCATGTACCACCCCCTTGTCGTCTCGATATGAGCTATTAGAAAGGAAAGAGCTGCCGCTGCAACTCCGGTGTGAGAGCGGAGCCGTACTCACAGGTCTCGAACGCCTCGGCGTAGCGTACATGGCTGCCCCTGTCCTGCCCGTAGCGGGCGATCAGAAGGTCTCGGAAGCGGTCGGCATCGGCCCTCAATCTAGGCTCCATCTTCTGACGCAGCCAATCGATGCGCTGCTTCGGGTCCTCCGGTACCTCCTGCTGGTAGCCTCCGTTGTACGGCAGCCACTCGAAGAACTGCGACTCGTGGCAGGCGATCATACGGAACTTTTGCTCTACCACCTCGCCTATATCGATCACCACATCTGGAGAGAAGGGGTACGGCTTCTGGAAGCGGTCGCTGACGTACATGATGACTGGGTTGGTCCTCAGGTGGTCAGCCAGGGCGCGCACGTTGGGCACCGTGACCATGTAGGCTGCATCCTGCACGAGCATCGAGGTATAGCGGTGGTCGGGATGATAGTCGTTGGGCCTGGGCACAAGGATCAAGCTGGGCCTGAAATCCCGAATGATGCCGATCACCTCGCGTCGGCGATCCAACGTGGGCAGCAGCTCGCCGTCGTGGTTATCCAACACCTGATATTCGATGCCTATGACGCGCGCGGCCGCCCGCGCCTCAGCTGCCCTCCTGCGGGCCAACACGGCACCACCCTGCAGGTGATGGCCCGCGTCGCCGTTGGTCAGGGAGACGAACCTCACCCGCCAGCCCCTGCGCGCGTACAGGGCAGCCAACCCCCCAGCGGTCGCGTCACAGTCATCCGGATGTGCGCCGAAGACGAGCAGCGAAGGCGCTTCCTCAGGCATCCTCTCCCCCCTTCAGTTAGTGCGTCCACAATATAACCTGTTTTGCTCAGAATGTGAAGACTTGCACAAACCGATTTTTGTTCCAAGCTTACTGGGCCAAGGTGGGGAACCTCCACGCGGTGAGCGCCACGAGCACGACTACCGCGATCACCATCACGACCACATCCAACCCTATTCCGTAGTGGCTGACGCCGCCTTGCACCATCAAAGCCCTCAGGGCATCCACCTCATAGGTGAGCGGGTTGAGACGGGATATGATCTTCAGCCAAGCGGGCATCATGTCGATGGGGTATATCGCGTTGCTGGCGAAGAACAGCGGCATCGTAAGCACCTGGCCCAGCCCCATGAAGCGCTCGCGAGTGCGCACCATGCAGGCCACGAACAGCGAGAATGTGGAGAAGATCAGGGCCCCCAGCACGACTATCACCAGCGTAGCCAGCAGCGCCAAGGGGTGCCAGTTGACCTGGACGCCGACCAACAGCGCCAGCAGGAAGATGATCAACGCCTGTGTGAGCCCCCGCACGCTGGCGGCCAGCGCCCTGCCCAGCACCAGCGCTGCCCTAGGGGTGGGTGTGGCCAGGAACTTGTGGATGATGCCCAGGTCCCTCTCCCATATGATCGACATGCCGCTGAAGATACCAATGAACAGCACGCTCTGAGCCAGGATGCCCGGAGCCATGAAGTCTAGGTACCTTAGATCCCCCGTGGGGATAGCCCGGACACGCGTGAACACCTGCCCAAATACCAGCAGCCACAGCGCCGGCTGCACAGCCCTGGTGAGCAGGTCGTAGGGGTCGTGCAGGATCTTGCGGGCCTCCACCTCGGCTATCACCAGCGTCTTGCTGATGAACCCTAGAACGAAGGTAATCGGGTTGGTGGGTTGTGCGACCGGTACCTTAACCGAGACGACGGGCTGTGCGCCTTGCTCTTGAAGCTTCACGGTAGCTACCTCCTGTCTCGAGTTCTCCTCCTGTGTAGTGGACGAACACCTTGTCGAGCGTCGCTTCGGGATCGCCGACGGACGCCTTCAGCTCCGCGGGCGTGCCTATGGCGGCGATGTTGCCCAGGTGCATGATCGCTATGCGGCGACACAGGCTGTCAGCTTCCTCCATGTAGTGGGTGGTCAGCAGTATCGTCATCCCGAACTCTTCCCGCAGTCGCATGATGTGCCCCCACACCGCCGCCCGCGCCACTGGATCCAGCCCTATGGTGGGCTCGTCCAGGAAGAGGACTGTGGGCTGATGGAGCATGGATTGGGCAATTTCCAGCCTGCGGATCATGCCTCCTGAGTAGGTGCGCACCAGGCGGTCGGCCGCCTCCTCCAGCCCCATGAACTTGAGGGCCTCGCGGATGCGCCTCTCACGCTCATGCCTGGGGATGTCGTACAGCTTAGCGAACACCAGCAGGTTCTCGTAACCGGTTAGGGAGCCGTCGGCCGAGAGAGCCTGCGGCACGTAGCCTATTATCCGACGCACCATGGTGGCGTGGCGTACCACGTCGTAGCCGCCGATAGAGGCGCGCCCAGCATCCGGCGGCAGGAGGGTGGTGAGCATCTTGATGGTCGTGCTCTTGCCCGCGCCGTTTGGCCCAAGCAGGCCGAACACCTCGCCGGCTTCCACATGGAAGGAGATCGAGTTGACCGCGCGCATCTCACCAAAGGATTTGCTAAGGCCATCCACCTGTATGATGGCGGTCATGTGCCCTCCTCTTGTGCTTAAACATTAAGTTTTTTAACCTTACGGTATTTTGACACTACTTGAAGAAATATGCAAGAGGGAAAAGTCGAGCGTGACCGCAAGTCCTGCAAGCAGCTCCGGGCTAGGCCAGCCGTGGCGGCATGCTGTGGTTGGTGTGGGGGGCTAAATATGTCAGGAGAAGAACCAGTTTGATATATTATATAAAATATGTGAAAAATGATGCCTGTAATTTGGGGCCAAAATGGGACAAGATATGTACTCGATGGCTGATTTCGTGATAAAGTATCACAAAGCAAACAAAAACTAACAACTAATCTATCAGCGGGAGGTCTGCCTTGGGAGGAGTCGCTAGCTACGTGGGGGTTGATCTCGGCGCTGAGAGCGGTCGCGTCCTGCTGGGTGAGCTCGAGGACGATCGCTTCTCCGTCCGCGAGGTGCATAGGTTCGCGAATATCCCCGTGCGCCTGCCTGATGGCTTGCATTGGGATATCCTGTACATCTACCAACAAGTGCTCGAGGGAGTGTCCAAGGCCCTGCGCGCCGCAAGCGGCGAGGTGAGGAGCATAGGGGTGGACTCCTGGGCTGTGGATTATGGCCTGCTGGATGAGAGGGGGGCGCTCATAGCTAATCCATACCACTATCGAGATGCCCGTACCGAGGGTATGATGGAACTTGCCTTCTCGCTGGTCCCGAGGCAAGAGATCTTCGAGCGTACCGGCATCCAGTTCATGCCGATCAACACCCTCTATCAGCTGCTAGCGGAGGCCTCCTGTCCAGAGATCTCTCTGGCCCAGCACATGCTGATGATCCCTGACCTGCTCAACTTCTGGTTGACGGGAGTCATAGCGTCGGAGTACACCAACGCCACCACTACTCAGCTCTTCTCGGCTCGGCACAGGGTTTGGGATACGGATCTCATAGAGCGTCTGGGAATACCGTCGCGGATATTCAAGGATGTGGTTCAACCGGGCACCTGCCTGGGTACACTGAGGGATGATGTGGTAAGGGAGATAGGCCTTCGGGCAGCGCCGGAGGTGGTGGCGGTGGCCTCGCATGATACAGCCAGCGCTGTGGTAGCCGTGCCCGCTACGACCAAGGATTTCGCCTACATCTCGAGCGGTACGTGGTCGTTGGTGGGCACGGAGCTGGAGGCCCCTATGCTGAGCGAGCCGGCACTGAGGTACAACTTCACCAACGAGGGAGGTTATGGGGGTACCATACGCTTCCTGCGCAACGTCATGGGGCTGTGGATCGTGCAGGAATGCCGGCGTGCGTGGGAGCGTGCTGGCGAGGTCCTGGACTACGATGCGCTCATAGCCGAGGCTTCCCAAGTCCAGGGCATGCGGGCCTTCATAGATCCCGATGCGCCTGAGTTCCTGCCTCCAGGAGATATGCCCTCCAGAGTGGTGGATTTCTGCCGACGGACGGGACAGGTACCTCCACAGACCCGGGGGGAGTTGGTCCGCTGTGTCTTGGAGAGCCTTGCCCTGAAGTATCGCTGGGTCATAGAACGCTTGGTGGAAGTTACGGGCAGGCAGATCAGCGCCGTCCACGTCGTGGGTGGGGGCAGCCGTAATGCCCTCCTATGCCAGTGCACTGCCGATGCCCTTGGCATGGAGGTGATCGCTGGGCCAGTGGAGGCCACGGTCCTGGGCAACATCGCCGTGCAGGCGATGGGCGGCCAGGACCTATCCCAGATAAGGGCCGTCATACGGAACTCGGTGAGCCTTAGGGGCTACGAGCCCTCCATCGATCGAGGAGCCTGGGACGAGGCGTACGATAAG
The DNA here is from genome assembly GCF_059335935.1 of Thermobaculum sp. T2p. Taxonomy (NCBI): domain Bacteria; kingdom Bacillati; phylum Chloroflexota; class Chloroflexia; order Thermobaculales (SeqCode); family Thermobaculaceae (SeqCode); genus Thermobaculum (SeqCode); species Thermobaculum sp. T2p. Next base: position 20,698 of record NZ_JANZYQ010000013.1, on the reverse strand, counting down.
TTCGTTACAATACTTCAACACGTGGAGGATTGAGATGCAAGGTGGCAACGACTTTGACAGGAGTTATCAGGAGCTGAAGCGTCAGCTGGAGGACAAGGGCGTAGATGTGGCCTATGTGGAGGCCAGGCTCAGGGAGCAGCGAGTGGAGACTCCTTCCTGGGCCTACGGTAACTCGGGCACGCGATTCAAAGTGTTCCCCCAGCCTGGGGTGCCTCGCAATCCCTTCGAGAAGTTTGAGGACGCCGCCCAAGTACACAGGCATACGGGTATCTGTCCCACCGTGGCGGTGCACATCCCTTGGGACAAGGTGGACGACTACACTGAGCTTCAAGACTACGCACAGTCGCTGGGCCTAAGTATAGGTGCGATCAATCCCAACCTGTTCCAGGACGAGGATTACAAGCTGGGCAGCGTGACGCATCCTGATGCTCGGGTGCGTCGCAAGGCCACCGACCACCTGTTGGAGTGCATAGAGATCGGCAGGCAGGTGGGCTCCAACATCCTCTCGCTATGGTTTGCTGATGGCACCAACTACGCTGGCCAAGATTCGTTCGTGGAGCGTCGCCATAGGATGTTGGATTGCCTCAGGGAGGCTTACTCTGCGATGCCTGACGGCATGCGCATGCTGCTGGAGTACAAGTTCTATGAGCCAGCGTTCTACCACACCGACCTTGCCGACTGGGGTCAGTCTGTGCTCATGTGCCAGAAGCTAGGTGACCGCGCTCAGGTGCTGGTGGACCTGGGACACCATGCGCTGGGGACGAACGTGGAGCAGATAGTGGCGACGCTGTTGGATGAAGGCAGGCTGGGCGGATTCCACTTCAACGCTCGCAGGTATGGCGATGATGACCTGATCGTGGGCTCTACCAACCCCTTTGAGCTGTTTTTGATCTATGTTGAGCTCGTGGCCGCCGAACGAAGAGGCGACAACGTAGCTCAAGTAGCCTACATGATTGACCAATCCCACAACATCGAGCCCAAGATAGAGGGTATGATCCTCAGCGTGATGCACCTGCAGGAGGCTTATGCCCGAGCCCTGCTGGTGGATTGGCAGGAACTGGAAGATGCCCGCCAGTCCGGTGATGTTCTCCGCGCCTACAGGACGCTGCAAGATGCCTACCAAACCGACGTCAGGCCTTTGTGCGCTGCTGTTCGCCAACAACTGGGTGCTTCACCTGATCCCATAGCTGCCTTCCGGTCCAGCGGCTACATGGAGAAGATCGCCAGCGAGCGCCAGGGCGGCGTGCAGATGAGCTGGACATAATATTGCGAGGGGATAGAAGATGCAGAAAGTGGAGATACACGACATAAAGGTGGAGAACCTTTGGAAGGATGAGGACGCAAAGGGACTCAGTGAGTTATCTCAGCTGGTATATCGCTCCCATTTGCTTGGGGCCAACAGAGCTGTGGCCAATTATGGTGGTGGCAACACCTCCTCGAAGGTCAGGGGGGTGGATCACGTAGGTCGGGAGGTGGACGTGCTGTGGGTGAAGGCCTCCGGCAGCGACTTGGCAACTATCACCAGCGAAGGGTTTGCAGGCCTGCGTTTGGAGGAGATCCTGCCCCTGATGGATCGAGAGGCTATGACCGACGAGGAGATGGTGGCCTACCTAGCCAAGTGCCAGCTGGAGCCTAATATGCCCCGGCCCTCCATCGAGACGCTGCTGCACGCCTTCGTGCCCTATCCTTGTGTGGACCACACCCATCCCGATGCCATCAACATGATCTGTTGTGCTGAGAGGGGACAAGAGCTGGCACGCGAGTGCTTTGGCTCCGATGCTGTGTGGATACCCTACATCCGTCCGGGATTCGCCCTGTCCAAACTGGTCGCCAACGCCGTGCGCGAGCACCCAGATGCGAAGATGGTACTACTGGCTAAGCACGGTCTGGTCACTTGGGGGAGTGATAGCCGCGAGAGCTACCACAACACGATCGAGGCGATCAACCGTGCTGCAGAGTTCGTCATGGCCCGTGCGAGCGGGCGTAAGGTGTTCGGAGGGCTGCGGGGCAAGGTGCTGTCCGACGAGCGGGCAGAGGAGATCCTGGTGCAGGTGCTGCCGCATATCCGAGGTGAGGCCTCTGCCAACGGCTCCAAGATCCTGCGCGTCGACAGAAGTCCGGCGGTGCTCGAGTTCGTTGACGGTCAAGAGTCGCGCGAGCTCTCGCAGGTAGGTGCTGCTTGCCCTGATCATCTGGTGCACACCAAGATGCGCCCGCTGTGGGTGGACTTCGATCCCGAACGTGAGGGGCCCCAGGAGCTATCCACTCGCCTGCGCGAGGGTATACGCCAGTACAGGCAGCAGTATGAGGAGTACTTCCGTCGCTACAGCTCGGGAGCAGAGGTCATGATGGACCCTAACCCCAGAGTGATCCTTATAGCTCATCTGGGGATGGTCACCGTGGGCAAGGACAGGCGCGCGGCCGACCTCTCGAGGGATCTCTACCACCGCGCCATCGAGGTGATGAGGGGCGCCTCTTCCATAGATAGCTTCGTTTCTCTTACCGAAGAGGAATCGTTCGCCATAGAGTATTGGCCACTGGAACAGTACAAGCTAACGTTGCTGCCGCCGCCACGGGAGCTCGCGGGCAAGGTGGCCTACGTCACCGGCGGGGCAGGGGGCATAGGCAGCGCGATCTGCCGCGCGCTTGCGCGTGAGGGGGCCTGCGTGGTGGTGGCGGACCTGGACGTGGAGGGTGGTCAGGAGGTGGCCGACGAGATGCCCCAGCCATCGATCGGCGTATGGGTGGATGTGACCGATGAGGCAGCTGTGGCGGAGTCCTTCCGACGGACCATACTGGAGTATGGCGGAGTGGACGTGGTGGTCTCTAACGCTGGCCTGGCGTCCAGTGCTCCGGTGGAGGAGACCAGCGTGGAGCTTTGGGAAAAGAATCATGCGGTGCTGACCAAGGGCTACTTCCTGGTGTCCCGTGAGGCTTTTAAGTTATGGAAGCAGCAGGCCACGGGTGGTAGCCTGGTGTTCATAGCTTCCAAGAACGGTCTCGTGGCGGGGAAGAACGCTTCGGCCTACTCCTCTGCTAAGGCTGCGGAACTGCACCTCGCACGCTGCTTGGCCGATGAAGGTGGTGCGTACGGCATCAGGGTCAACACAGTGAACCCTGATGCCGTCCTGCAGGGCTCACGGATATGGAGCTCCTCTTGGAGGGAGGAGAGGGCCAGGGCCTATGGAATCAAGCCTGAGCAGCTGGAGGAGTACTATCGAGAGAGGACGGTCCTGAAGGTAAATATCTACCCGGAGGATGTGGCCGAGGCGGTGCTGTTCTTTGCCTCCAGCTCGCGCTCCGGCAAGTCGACCGGCAACATCTTGAACGTTGATGGTGGCGTCTCGGCCGCCTATCCGAGGTAGCGCGTAGATGTCTGAGGTCGATCTGTTCCTGCGGCAGGCGGCGGCCACGGGCAGCGGAACCTCGCGCGTGCGCGCAGATGATGCATCTGCGGTGGCTGGCGTAGTGGCGGCGGAGATGGAAGCCGTGGCCGCCGCCGCGTGCACGGTCAGTGCACGCGCTGCCCTTATGCTCCCGGAGCTGCTCGATACCCTGACTCGGCGTGGCGTAGAGGTGAGCATCGCCGAAGAGATGGCTGAGGGGCTAACTACCCGCCAGCTTGCGGAAGCCCTTGCGGGCAGAGTGGGAGTGATCGCCGCGGAGGCCGGTGTTCTGGAGACGGGCTCTGTGCTCCCCTCAGATGATACCCTCCCAGCGCGACTGACGGGTATGCTCTCCGAGTCGGTGGTCGTGTTGCTGCCCTCCGGCAGGCTCCTGCGCTCTCTCGATGACCTAGCGGCGCTGCTTGCTCGCCTATCCTCTGAGGGTAGGCGTTTCCTATCATTGGTCACGGGTCCCAGCAGGACCTCGGATATCGAGCGGGTGCTTACAATAGGAGTGCAGGGACCGCGTAGACTCCACATCGTGATACTGCAAGAGGAGGAACGAGTTGGCAACGAGTGATGCTCATCAGGGATCAGCCGCACACGAAATGCTGCCGTTCGAGGTGCGCTACCGACGGGCGCTGAGCAACCAGCAGCTGGAGCGCAACCTGCTGAACTTCCAACGCTCCTGGAGGACCGCGCGAGATGCCAGGTGGAATGAGTGCGCCGAGTTGGGGATGGTGCCCCAGCTGGATGGCGTCCCCAACGCCAACCCTCTGGCGTCCCTCAGCGACTCGCCGGGAGACCGCCTCTTCAGGTCCCTGCGGGACCATATGGCGACCATCAAGGATGAGGTGATAGATCACCTCGAGGAGTACATCGACCAGTTTACTCAGGCTGCGGCGCGCAACGGGGTACGGGTGTACCGTGCGGCTAAGGCGGATGATGCCAATCGCTACGTCCTCGAGCTGTGCAGGGACAGAGGCATCCGGCACGTCGTCAAATCCAAGAGCATGGTCTCCGAGGAGATAGAGCTCAACGCCTCCCTCGAGAGCGTGGGCATCAAGGTCGTGGAGACCGATCTCGGTGAGTGGGTGGCTCAGCTCAGTCACGAGCGCCCATCCCACATGGTGCTGCCGATCATCCACAAAAATCGCGTGCAGGTGGGGGACCTCTTCTCGGCTTACACCGGCCGCCAGATCAGTCGGCAGGATATAGGCGAGCAGGTGAGGGTGGCCCGCACCGAGCTGCGCCAGGAGTTCCTATCGGCCGACATGGGCATCACGGGCGCCAACGCCGTGGTGGCTGATACCGGCGCGATCATGCTGGTGACGAACGAGGGCAACGCTCGCCTGGTGACCTCGCTGCCTAGGATACATGTCGTACTGGTGGGTGTGGAGAAGATGGTGCCGAACTTCGCGGCAGCCATGTTGCAGGTGAGGCTGCTGGCGCGCTCAGCCACCGCCCAGCCAATAACCGCCTACACGACGTTCATCAGCGGTCCTTCCCATCCCGATGGCGAGATGCACGTGGTGCTGTTGGACAATGGTCGTAGCCGGATGCGCAGCACACCCCTCATCCGCGATGCCCTGCGCTGTATCCGCTGTGCAGCGTGTGCCAACGTATGTCCCCCGTATGCCGTGGTGGGCGGCCACGTGTTCGGGCACATCTACTCCGGTGCTATAGGACTGGTCAACACCCCTTACCACCACGGATTGGAGGCGGATGCAGGGCCCCAGAGCCTGTGTGTGTCCTGCAATGCCTGCGCTACCGTGTGTCCCGTCGGCATCCCGCTGCCTCAGCAGATCCTGGAGGTGCGTACCGAGGTCGTTCGCCGGTTGGGGTTGCCCCTGCCCGTGCGGCTGGCACTCGAGCTGTGGTCCCGCCCGCGGCTGGCGCAGCCTCTATTGCGCTTGGCGGGACAGTTGCTGCGCCCGCTGTCGAGCGGTGGCATGCTCCGGCTGGGTAGGCTGGGTCTGGATCGTCTGCAGGTATCGCGGAAGCAGTTGTCCTGGCGCACCCCTCCCACTGTCGCTCGCGAGCCGGCCAGGGACCTGCTACGCCATAGCCACCCACAAGCTACACTACCTAATGACGCGCAGGGCCTCAAGGTCGCCTACTTCATCCAGTGTGTCACCGACTGGTTCGCTCCCCAGATGGCTACGGCGATCGCCAAGGTGCTGTGGGCATTAGGCGTGGAGCTGGTTGTGCCCCAGCCTCAGCACTGCTGTGGCCTGCCGGCTTTCGATGCCGGTGATCGCGACGCCGCGCGGAGGATGGCCCGGCAGACGATCGAGACCCTGGAGCGTGTGCAGGCGGACTACATCATCACAGGCGGCACGAGCTGCGTGGTCTGTATGCTCCATGAGTACGAGCGTATCTTCGGGGATGACCCCGAGTGGCGGGAGCGCGCTGAGCGTCTATCCCGCAAGGTGGTCGACTTCACGACCTTCCTCACGCAGGTCGCGAGGTTGGAGCCTGGCGTGATCAACCCCCCAGCCGATCTAGGCCGGGTGACGTACCACAACTTCTGCCAATCTCTGAACGTGCTGGGCATCCGCGAAGCCCCTGTACGCCTGATAAGGGACGTGCTGGGCCTGGAGTACGTCGAGCTGCCGGAATCCAATGTCTGCTGTGGCTTCGGAGGTTCAACTTCGATCACCTACCCCGAGGTGGCCTCCCACATCCTGAGGCGCAAGCTGGACAACCTAGCAGCCACTGGTGCAAGTGTGTTGGTGACTGATAATCCTGGTTGCATCCTGCATATAGGAGGGGGCCTGGATGCTGCCGGCATGACCCATATCCGCGTGATGCACACAGCTGAGCTGGTGGCGCATTGTCTAGCGTCCGGCAGGTAGCTGCCCTGATTTGGGTTTTGGCACCAAACCTGCTATAGTATTATGACTTGAGAGGGGTAGCTTTATGATCGAGAGAGAGGATAACGCACAGCATATGTCAGCAGAAGAGAAGAAAGCCTACCTGGTTGAGGAGCCTAGGGGCGAGCCCCTACCGGACCTCACGCAGATGGGTGTGGATGAGGATGCGTACGTGGAGACCCCGGATGGCGGCGAGGCGATCGTCGTGGGTGATGAGGAGCTGGCTGAGCGCCTGCAGGCGGAGGGCCTCACGGTCACCGATGCCCCTGCAGGACACTTTGCCAACGAGGCCGGCGTTGATATCTGGGTGGATGAGCAGGGCACTGCGAGGGTGTCCAAGGAAGAAGGGGAGTCGGTAGAATGAGCCTGGTTGTCATGGAGATAGATATAGAGGAGCCTCCTGCGCCATCGCCGGAGCCTGAGCCTCCTCTGCCCACTCCACCGGAGCCGGAACCCGAGCCTCCCCTTCCCGGCGATGATACACATCCTGTGGGGGGTTAGCGTGCACCAGACACCAATCTTCGTCAAGTTAGAGTACGAGAGAGATGCAGCCACGTACGTCAACCTCCTGGCTATCGCCGAGGTCGACTTCCATGAGGAGGGGGAGAATCTCGTGGCTAGGGTGAGGTACACCTCGGGCAGTGGCCTGTCCGAGGTGGTAACTTTCCATGGGCAGGCAGCTGAGCAGCTGCTAGCAGCCGTCAACCACCACCTCATAGTGCACGATGAACCGCCAGTGAGTACTGAGTAGCTACCCTGCTGATTGTAGATCGTGTTTTTCAGAAGCGGATTGCAAGCGATTACAATATAGATCTCACAAGCTATTAGATGTGGATGCGATCACGCTGTGGATAGCTCGATTTTTAGGTGCGCTTGATGTAGAGTTGTGTAGCGCACTATCCTGAGCTAGTAGGCGGTCAATCTCCTACATGAGCCGCAATTCTAAGGATGATTAACGCACTACCGTAGCTAACGCGGGCGTGTTTCCTGCTGAAAGGTACTGAGAATAACTTTGTAAGGAGGGTGCAGATGGCACAGAGCAAGTGGGATAGGGTGTCTGCGGCGCTGGAGGGGGGTAAGCCCGACAAGGTGCCGCTGACCTTCTGGATGCACTTTCCGGAAGTGGATCGCTCCGCCCGTGGGCTGGTACGCGCCACAGTGGACCTTTACCGGCGCTACGACCTGGACCTCATCAAAGTCATGTTCCGCAGTTCCTTTGGCCTCGAGGACTGGGGCGTGCACTTCGGCAGCTACCACCCGACTCGTGGCTCTTGGCAGACGGAGGAGTACGTGGTACACACCCCGGAGGACTGGGGGACCATCGAGGTGCTCTCGCCTGATCGTGGTGTGTTGGGCGAACAGTTGGAGGTACTATCTCAGATACGACAAGAGGTGGGGCCTGATGTGCCCGTGCTGGCGACTCTGTTCTCTCCCTCTATGCTGGCGGTCAGGCTCTCCGGCAAGGCCAGGTTCCTGGAGCATTGGAGCACCCATCGGGACGACGTGGAGCGTGCTCTCAAGGTGATAGGGGAGACCGTAATGGCGTTCGGTCTAGCCTGCTTGCGATCGGGTGCTGACGGTATATTCTACGCCATCGAGCTGGGTAGTGCTCGTGTCATGCCCCACGAAGAGTATAGAGCTATTGGAGAAAAGTACGATCGTCCCATCCTCGCTGAGATCCACGAGCGTTCTCGCCTGACGATGCTGCACCTGCACGGTGAGGACCTGGCCTTCTCGGAACTTGTCAACTACCCTTCCCATGTGGTTAACTGGTACGATAGATGTGCTGGGCCGAGCCTGCGCGCTGCGAGGGCCGTCACCAGCAAGTGTTTGGCTGCTGGCATAGATCACGAGAGAACCCTTATGCTGGACACCCCGGAGGAGATAGCCTCGGAGGTGCGCGCGGCCGTCGCCGAGGTGGATGGCCGAGGCCTGATCCTGGCGCCTGGGTGTGGTATACCTATCACGGTGCCGGAGCGGAGCCTACGTGCGCTCGTGGAGGCTAGAGACTCTCTAGCATAGGGGGCCGGGGACTAGGGGCTTTGATTTTATGTTTTATCGAATGCTATTCTTGTAGAGTAATCCTGGGTAGGGCAGACACAATGTGTCCTCGCCCAAAGCTTGCTTATATGAGAACAAAGGAGTTACTGGAGGTATATGGTAAAGAAGCGGGAGCCAAGGCATAAAGTATCACGTCGCTTCGGTGTAGATATCTACGGCACAGGCGGCGATTCTCTGCAGCGCAGGTTGCACATACCGCCCGGCGGTTTCAAGGGCGGACGCAGGCGCCGGCTTTCGGAGTACGGCATGCAGCTCTTCGAGAAGCAGAAAGCTAAGGCTTACTACGGCGTGCACGAGCGCCAGTTCCAGCGCTACTACCAGCAGGCGGAGCGCATGCCCGGCAACACTGGTCACAACCTACTGCAGCTCATCGAGCGCAGGCTGGACAACGTGGTGTACAGGCTGGGGTTTGCTCGCACCCGTCCCATGGCACGTCAGCTGGTGGTGCACGGCCACGTGCGGGTCAACGGGCAGAAGGTGGACAGGCCATCTTACCAAGTGAAGCCCGGGGAGATCATAACCCTCACCGAAAAGGCGCTCCAGATCCCGGTTGTGATCGAAGAGATGGAGTCGCATCGGATCGTGCCTGCATGGCTCCAGCGAGAGGGACCAGTGGGCAGAGTGGTCAGGCTGCCCGAGAGGGATGAGATCCCCGAGCCAATCAACGAGGACCTGATCATCGCCTTCTACTCCCGTTACTAGGGAGCGTACATCACTAGCTTACTACTTGGGGAGGGGCCCAAACCCTCCCCATTCTTTTGGGCGTATAGAGCTGCCCTTCCGATCTTGGACGCTACGCCACCGCCAGCTTAAGTGGGTTAACCGGCGCAAGCGACCCCCTGAGACCCTTGAGGGGCTAGATGACTTGTGGGCGCTCCATCGCCCCACTCGTCAGATGGTTGATACCGGGAGGTGCACGACACTGGGGGAGCTCGCAGTCCTATATAAACGTCCCCTGACCTGCAAGATCGGGGCGTGCATATGCAGTCTGGCTGTGGCGAGCGCAAGGGGAATGGGGTGATATCCCAAGCCACAGCCGGCCTGGACCCAGCACCAGTGCCAGGAGAGCATGCCGGCTGAGGAGTATATGCGTGGTAGGGGAGCCTGCTCCCCTACCACGCGGTCTACTGGGCTTAGTTGCGAGATCTCAGCTTTGCCATTACCTCCAAGGGCAGCTTGTAGATGTAACCGTCGTAGGCGTCGTTGGTGTCCCCCGCCACCATGGGCTGCAGCGTCTGGTACACCACCAGACCTTGCTTCTCAGCAAAGGAACCGTAGTCCCCGTTGCTCAGACCTGGATAGGAGGTGTCCTCTGGCTTGCGCTTGAAGGTCACGCGGTAGGTCTGGGCCAGAAGTGGGTCTATCCTCCAGCTACTCTTGGGCATGTCGTTCAGCGACCACAGCTCTGCTATGAACACGTCTTTGGCCCCGTTGGTATCTCCGGCAACTAGGTTGTAGGCCCGGGAGGTGAAGGATAGGTATCTGCCCGAGGCTGAGATAGTGGCTGAGTCTGTTACCCCGTTGGAGTTGCCGCCGCTCCTGGAGGTGGTGATGAGCACCGGATGGCCGATCCTGGCGTCCCAGACATAGGCGTCCTCCAGCCCGTTGGTGTCGTCGCCTGCAAGGTTGCCCTTCGTCCAGAACGCCACCCGGCTGCCGTCCTCGGAGATGGACGGCGCTCCCACCCCGGCGTAGGACTGCCCGCCGTGGGCCGCGGTGTTCAGCCGCTGTATCCTGCCCCAGGCGGAGGTGTCCGAGGCCCTGGTCCACAGGAAGAGGTCCATCTCCCCGTTGGTGTCCCCGGGCACGAGGTTGCTGCCCCTCGACACGAAGGCCACCTTGTCTCCGCCGTTGGACATGGCCGACCAGAAGGAGAGGCCGTTTGAGAGCTGCCCGTTGGCGCGGTCCACGTAGAAGCGCTGGTCGTGCACCCTGTCCCACAGCACGATGTGCGAGCTGTTCGGGGTGATGCGGGTGTAGGCTATGTAGTCCGCGTTGGAGGCCAGCGTGGGATCGTAGGCCGACTCGCCCTCGCCGCTCGAGACCAGCGTGAGCGATATGTCCCCGGGCTCGCCGATCTGCCCGTCCCTGGACACGTCGAGGTTGGCCAGGTAGACGTCGTAGCTGCAGTCTATCCCCACCCCGCACAGAGCGCCCTGCTGATCGCCGTTGTCGGGGAGGTTGGTGGCGTTGGAGGCGAAGGCCACCCAGCGGCCGTTGCCGGCAAAGCTCCCCCAGACGGCCCGGCCGTTGGAGGGTTTGCCATCCGTCCTGCGGTCCACCAGGTAGGTGTGGCCGGTGCGCAGGTCGCGGACGTAGAGGTGGTCCTTGCCGTCGGCTATCCGCTGCTGGGTGCTGCCCCACCTGACGACTATGCTGCAGCGGGTGCGGAACAGCACGTAGCGCCCCGAGGAGTCGATCTTGGTGTCCCTTGCCCCCAGGTAGCCGTCGCCGGTGCAGTCGGGGACCTGACGGTCGTTGTCGCCGAGGGTCACCCTCGTCAGTTCGCCTGGTGCTGCCGCGGCGCGATGGGGGTGGGCCCACAGCAGCGCCGGCAGCAGCGCCAGCAATGCCAAAAGTAAAGCGTATGCTCTTGTCCTCATGTTGTTCCTCCTTAGGTTCATTGCGCGTACCGAGTGCCATAGGTCTGGGGTTTGTGTGGCGGGTGGTGATCTGGACATGGTCGATCCTCACTACGATGATAATGGTTATAACATACATATAGATATACAAACACGTACATAAAGATTTATATAAATATATGACAGGATCATATAATAATCTCTGCGTATCTGCAATAGTACTTTGGTATGATTTGCTTGCTCGCTACGGAAGCTAGCGAGATTTCTGGGTTCTTATGCTGTGTACCTGATGAGCGTGTCGAGATTTTCTCCCTAGGTGTTTACCGCGGTGTTAGGGAGCGAAGTCGGGGCGCGGGACACGAGCTACCAGGATCTCCTCATTGCCGTCTGACGAGGCTACCCGTAGAAAGCCCTCCATGGGTCCCAGATCTTTGTAGCCTTTTGTGCTTGGTGTGTGCTCGCTCGTGATGATACTGGACTGTCCGTAGAACTCGAGGTCCCATGCCTTGCCGGTCATCATAGGGTTGACGGCGTACGTAAAGAATCGGTTGATGTGTGTGGCTTTATAGCTACTGTTGAGCCAGTCCTCCTGCTGCTCACGTGTCCACGGGCCGGGGTTGGCGGAAGGCTGGACCAGGATCTGGGCGCCCTGTGCCGATAGGGCTTGTAGCACGTCCTCCTGGAAGGCGTCCAGACAGATCGCGATCCCCACAGTGCCCAGCTCGGTCTTGAAGGTCTTGATATCTCCCACCTGTGAGGGTGTGAGACCAAGCATCTGACGCCCCTCCAGGTCTATCAGGTGTACCTTCCGTTGGGTGCCAACGATTCCCCCGCTGGGATCAAATAGGTACGCGGTGTTGTAGATCCTGTGGTCGACCACCCTCGCGTTGAGCCCGTCCAGATCGATCGCTGGCAGGGGGATGCTTCCCGCAGCGATGTACACTCCGTAGATCCGTGCTGCTCGAGAGAACGTGCTCAGATAGGTCTCCGCCATCGCCCTCCAGCGGTGTAGGATGAGCGCAGAAGCCCACCCCGTTCTATGGAGAAGCTTGTGGAAGATGACGGGTAGCAGATGCGCACGTACGGCTCTAGATATAGCCTCCTTTGTGGAGCGTGCGTCCTGCAGGAGGTCTTGCATCCCTTGCAGCACGAGCATCAGGCCAACGTCCTCCGGGAAGGCTACCAGAGTGGGAAGATTGCCTCGCAGGTGGGGAGCCAGCTCTTCCATCAGGGAGGATACCTTCCTCTCGAAGCTCTGAGGGCTCCAGTAGTCCTCTAGATTGAGCTTCATCTGTACGGCTATGAGCTGTATCTCGCCTGCTGCCATAGTTTTATCGGGTGGCGGGGCACAGAGCCCCGCCATGTTGATTGTCAGGAGGCCCAATCCATAGGAGCTGGCTGTTTGAAGGTGGATTGTACCTCAACGGCTTCGCCCGAGGCCATGGATCTAGTGGCCGCCTCCAGGATCTCCACCACGTGGGCGGCCTGCTCGCCCGTGGCTCTGTGCGGGCGGTTCTCGAGGATAGCCTGGGCCATGTCTCTAGCTCCCCTGCCCCACTCCGTACCGTGGTACGGCTCCTTTATGAGGGGCACGGGCTCGTACTTCTTGCCAAACTCGGTGTACTCGACGTCAGCGTCGAACACCTGCCAGCTGGAGATGTACAGCGATCCCACGTCGCCGTGGAACTCGACGCCCTTCTGCTTGCTGTGCTGCCCGACGTAGAAGTCGGTCGTCAGGCGTACTACAGGCCCACTCTCGAGCTCCACTACCGAGACCACGAAGTCTGGCGTGCTTACGTGGAAGGGGCGGCCGTCCAGTGTCTGACGATCGGGCTTGAGGAGCTCGCCCTTGGCCCATACTCTTCTGGCTGGGCCGAAGATGGTGGTTATGAGGGTGAGCGGGTAGACCCCAACGTCGTATAGGGCTCCGACCTCGTAGAACGGCTCGGGGGCCGGGTGCCAAGTCTCGATCCTGCCCCAGTTTACCTCGGCGAAGATCACGCGGACGTCTCCCAACTTCCCTTCACGTATCTGTTTCCATACGGTCTGTTGGGCCTCGCCCATCCAGGTGATGGGGGAGCACCCTAGTCTGAGCCCCTTGGACTGAGCAAGCTCGACGAGCTCACGGGCGTCCGCGTAGGTCATCGCCAGCGGCTTCTCGCTGTAGACGTGCTTGCCGGCGTTGAGGGCCTCGGTGATCACCGCCTTGTGGGCGTGGTGGATCGTGAGGTTCACGACCATTTGGATCCTGTCGTCTGCCAACAGCTCAGCGGTCGTGCGGTAGGGCTGGCCGCCGTGCTCTTTGGTGAGCGCCTCCGCACGGCTGTAGTCTATGTCCGTGGCCCCTACCAGCTCTATCTCGGGGTATTCCTTGAGGTTGGCTGCGTACCTGCCAGCTATGTTGCCACAACCTATGATGCCTACTCCTATCTTGTCCGCCATGTACAACTCTCCTTATGTTGTTATTGCGTTAGCTTAGCCATTCCTTGAGCATCTCGAGATCTGCCCGGCAGTCCTCGCTAGGGTCAAAGGTCTCGGGCTCGTGCTCGACGCTGATGGCCCCGGAGTAGCCTATCTGCTTGAGGACATCCACGCATTCCCTAATCGGCACCACCCCCTCGCCGTACCGGCAGGTATGATGTGATCCTACCTCTCGAACGTCCTTCAGGTGCACGTGAAAGACGTAGGGAGCCAATTCCTCGATCGCCCTCGCGGCATTGTATCCTTGAGTACCATACCAGCCCGTGTCAACAGTAGTGCCTATGGTGCCGTCGCCACCATCCCCGATCTTCTCCAGCATCTCCTGGGGACTCTTCTCGGGGTGGTTCTCTATACCTAACTTGAGGTTGTGGCGCTTGAGAGTATCGATGACGAAGTCCCGATCCTCATAAAGCAATGGACATACACCACCCAGTATTGTAACCCCTAGGCTGGTGGCCAGGGCGCATATCCGTTCCAACTCCTCGCGAGTGGACCCCATGCCTCCTGCTAGGCTGACGACTCCGAGCTGGTGCTTGCTTAGGAGATCCTTTGCCACCTGTATATGTTGTTCTGTAGCCCAGCGCGGGTTGAGATGCGCAAGCCACAGGTCCATGTGGTCGAACCCCAGGGCCCTGATATCTGCCAGTATCTCCTCGAACCGCTGGCCAAAGGTCTCGATGGGTCGGAAGTACTCGTTGGTAGCGTTGTCACCCTGACCCCAGCCCTCGGTCATGTTGTAGCCCAGCACCCTTGCGACGTAGTTCGCGCTCATGAAGGATATAGTGTTCATAACTAAGGCACCACCTCATATGTTATTTGGTTCGTACGGGTAGAGGAATGTGTGTGGGTCCCCATGTATATCCCGATTGCCATTATAGAGTAGAGGAAAGTATTTATACTATAGCTAACTGTGCTACACTGTTCTGCCATAGGAATTCGTGGAGGATGTCATGGTGGATACGGATACGGTGGTGATAAGAGATATCAGGCCTATATGCACGGCCCCTGAGGGTATTCGTCTCGTGGTGGTGAAGGTGGAGACCAACCAGGAAGGCCTCTACGGGTTAGGATGCGCTACCTTCACCCAAAGGGCCCTGGCGGTCGTGGAGGTGATCAATAGCTACCTGAGACCCTTTCTGGTGGGCCGCAGCGTGCACGAGATAGAGGACATCTACCAGTCGGTGAACCTAAGCTCGTACTGGCGGAACGGCCCAGTGCTGAACAATGCCCTGGCCGGTGTGGATATGGCACTGTGGGACATCAAGGGCAAGCTTGCTGGCATGCCTCTGTACCAGTTGCTGGGAGGGAAGTGCCGAGAGGCCGCGGCAGTTTATGCCCACGCCTCAGGAAGGGACATAGAGGAGCTTGCGGACAGCGTCCAAAGGTTCATAGAGCAGGGCTACCGCTACATCAGGTGCCAGATGGCTGTGCCTGGTTACTCCACCTATGGCGCGGCAGGTGGCGGCCGCTCCAGGGAACCTCAGCTCCTGGGCCTGGGTGAGCGACCTTGGGAACCTACCCCATACTGTCGGATGGTGCCCTGGATGTTCGATCAGTTGCGCAGCAGGTTCGGGTTCGAGGTGGAGCTGCTGCACGACGTGCATGAGCGTGTGCCCCCCATACAGGCCGTGCAGCTGGCGAGAGATTTGGAGCCCTATAAGCTCTTCTTCCTGGAGGATCCGCTGGCGCCCGAGGACCTGGACTACCTGCCCCTGCTGCGCCAGCACACCACCACGCCGATAGCCCTCGGTGAGCTGTTCGTGCATCCCCAGGAGTATGTGCCCCCTATCAGGGATAGGCTTATAGACTTCATCAGGGTGCATATATCGGCGATAGGTGGCATCACCCCTGCCCGCAAGCTCGCTGCCCTTGCAGAGCTGTTTGGTGTCCGCACGGCCTGGCATGGCCCCGGCGATGTGTCGCCCGTGGGACATGCCGCCAACCTGCATCTGGATCTGTCGTGTCCCAATTTTGGTGTGCAGGAACAGCACCTATTCGGCGAGGAAGCTAGGGCAGTCTTTCCTGGGTGTCCTGAGATACGTGATGGCTACATGTGGCCTAACGACAAGCCTGGTCTAGGTGTTGATCTGGATGAGCGCCTGGCCGCGGAATTCCCGTACCCTGATGATCCTAGGAATGGCTCTTGGCTGCCCGTCAGGCGCCGGGATGGCACTATAGTAAGACCTTGATGGAGGAAAACGCTATGATATCTAGTCTAAGCCATGTAACGCTCGTCGTGAGCGATCTTGACAGGTCGGCAGCCTTCTACAGGGACGTGCTGGGCTTTTCGGAGGTGCCCACTCCTCCCAGCTTCACCCACGCCGTCAGGTGGTTCGTGAGCGGGCGTGCGGAGCTGCACTTGATAGAGGCTCATGATGCCCCACAGGAGCCGGGAGACAAAGAGGCTCGCCCCGACCCTGTAAGGGATATCGGTCGTGCTCGCCATGTGGCATTTGCTGTGGCCGATCTGGAAGGCATCGTGGATCGTCTGCACCGCCACGGGGTACAGGTGCTGCTGGGACCACGTCCCCGTGGTGACGGGGTAACGCAACTCTACTGCATGGATCCCGATGGGCATCTCATAGAGCTACACACACCGTACGATATCCCTGGGATATAATGCTGGCAGCGCTGGACTCATAGCTATGGAGGTACGCGATGAAGGCAGTAGTAGTAGAACAACCTAAAACTGTGGTGGTGAAGGACGTGCCCAAGCCCGAGCCCGGTCCTGGGGAGGTGGTGGTGCAGGTGGCGGCCTGCGGTATCTGTGGCACCGACAAGAACATCTACGCTGGTACCTTCCTATCTCATTATCCCTTGATACCTGGGCATGAGTTCGCCGGGGTGGTGGCGGCCGTGGGTGAGAATGTATCTGGCCTGCGCGAGGGAGATAGAGTGGCTGTGGACCCCTCTCTGTTCTGTGGGGAATGCTACTACTGTCGCAGGCTACAGGGCAACCATTGCGAACGATGGGGAGCCATAGGGGATACGACCAGTGGGGCGTTCGCCGAGTACGTGAAGGTGCCCGCTCGCAACTGCTACGTCATCTCCGAGAAGATCTCTTTTGCCGAGGGCGCGTTGATAGAGCCCCTGGCCTGTGTGGTCTGGGGCATGAAGCGCCTGCAGGCTCAGCCTGCGGATTCGGTGCTTCTGCTGGGGGCAGGCCCGATGAGCATGCTCTGGCTTCAGGTGTTGCGGCACGGCAACGCCTCTCAAATCGTGGTTACTGATCTATATCCCTTCCGACTGGAGACCGCCAGAAAGTTCGGAGCCAGCGATGTGGTCCTGGCTGATGACTCCCAGGAAGAGCATCTACGGCAGATCTCACCTCGCGGCTTCGATATAGTCATCGACGTGACCGGTGTGCCGAAGGTGCTGGAGGCGGGCTTCAAGTACGTCAAGCCCATGGGCAAGCTGATGGTCTTTGGAGTGTGCCCCATGAACAGCTCCATCAGCGTGAACCCATTTGAGATCTATAACAAGGACATCACCATCCTGGGCTCGATGGCGATCAACTACACCTTCGAGCAGGCAGTCGAACTGGCGGAGTCGGGCGTGGTGGACCTGAAGTCCTTGGTGAGCCACAACTTTCCTCTGGAGGAGTTCGAGCAAGCCCTAGACACCGCCGGGACTCAGGAATCGATGAAGGTGCAGGTGAATCCCTAAGAGGATTCACCTGCCCTAAGTGCTTGCATCTTCCTTATCAGAGATGCGTACAACACTGCTAGGTACACCCAGTAGGGCATCCTGAAGCACCTTGTACTGGCTGGCCACAGCAGTGGCGCCCCACCGGTGGCCAAGTCGCGGAAGTAGTGCGTAGCTATGCCCGCAGCAGTTCCCGTTGCAACCCTCCGGTTACGGGTCAGCAGCCATGTGGCCACCGAGACCAATGCTGCGCACAGAAGGTTGTGGGTGTAAGGCCTACATGGGATCTTGGGTCTCAGGGGCTTGATTCCCAGCTCCATGGGAATGTGATCTAGGTCCATCACGATTGCTCCAAAGGCTATGGGCAAGTAATCCCCTAGATCCCCATAGAGGGGCATGGCCATTAGGAAAGCTGTGATCTCGTGTGCCGTCTCATCGCCTGCTGCCCTCACGAGGAAAGGATCGCTCTCCAGTTTCATAGCGCCTTCGATAGCAAGCAGCATCGGCAAGGCGCTCAGCAACGCTCTCCGACGCGGGATTCTATACAACAATTGGTTGATCTTCTCTCTCATGCACTACTCCTTCATTGCGGATCAGTCCACCGGCTGTTGCTCGACGACCAGCACGCTGCCAGTGATGAGTTGGCTGTCATCGGAAGCGAAGAACAAAGCGGCTTTGGCGATGTCCTCCGGCAGGAGCAGGCGTCCAAATGGTCTGGTAGCTGTGGCCCTTGCCAGCCACTGCGGGTCTCCGGTCACCTCTTGCTGCACGCGATCCTCTCCCTCTGTGAGGGTCCACCCGACGTTGAGGAGGTTGACCCTTATCCTGTACTTGCTCAGCTGCTGGGCAGCGTTCTTCGTCATGGTCATGAGGCCGCCCTTGGAGACCGAATAGGAAAATAGGTTGGGGGCACCGATGTAGGCGTTGACGGATCCTATGTTGATGATGGAGCCCCCACCCCTGGCGCGCATGTGGGGTATGCAAGACTGCATCAGCAGGAAAGGTGCCCTAAGGTTGACGGCCATATGTAGCTCCCACAGCTCCAGGGATGTGTCTTCCACCGTGCCTCGGGTATAGTCTCCAGCGTTGTTGACGAGTACATCTAGCCCTCCGAAGGTCTCTGAGGTGAACTCCACTAGTTCCCTGCAGTCTGCAGGGCTGGCCAAGTCAGCTCGATGGAAGACGATCCGATCTTCATGAGCCCCCTCTTCAACCATGTGGGCTATGGCTTTGCTGCCACGGTCGGCATGCCTCCCGCTGATGACCACTCTGGCTCCCTCCTGCAGGAAGAGCTTTGCGATGCCAGCCCCTATGCCGCTCGTGCCGCCGGTCACAAGCGCCACCTTGCCCTGTAGCTTTTCACCCATTCAGCTTGCCTCCATGTTAGGTAGTAGTACCGATTTCACGACCTCTCCGGATTCCATTAGGTCGAAGCCCTTGCGCCATTCCTCGAGCCCTCCAGCGAAGCCCACGAGTTGGTGGGTGGGCAAATTGCCGCTAGCTATGAGCCTTATGACCTGTTCCCAGGTCTCATAGGTGTGACTGAACGAGCCTCTGACCGTGACCGCCTTGCGCACGAGTGGATCAAGTGATGCCCCCAGCGGTTGTGGCCCCCAACCCACTTTGATTATCTCTCCTAAGGGGCGGACCGCCTCCATGGCGGTGATGAAAGAGGCTGATGCCCCGGTAGCATCTACCACTAGATGAAAGCCTAGTCCATCGCCTACGCTGCCTGCTAACTCGCCAACGTCGACTTGATCAACCCGCAACGCCTCGTCCACTCCGACCTTCTTGGCCACCTGCAGGCGATGGGCGTCTCGTTCAGTCCCCAGCACCACTACCGGGCCTGCGCCCATTAGCTTGCACAACATGGCCGAGAGCAATCCTATCTGGCCTGGTCCGAGCACTAGTACCGAGTCACCAGGCCTCAGGTGTGTGCCCTGCGCCACTGCCTGATAGGCCACACAGGCTGGCTCGGCCAGAGCCATAGCTACGTGATCGGAGTTCTCGGGTATGGCGTGGAGGCACCTCGTGGGCACGAGGACGTACTGCGCCATGGCCCCATCTATGCCGTAGCCAAAGCCCTTTCTATGGGGGCATAGGTTGTAGTGACCGGTGCGACACAGCATGCACTGGCCGCAGATCACGGCTGCGGTCTCGCAGACCACTCGCTGACCTGGGTGAAAGCCCTGCACTCCGTCCCCAACTTCCTCGATCGTGCCGGTGAACTCGTGTCCCAGCACCACAGGTACGTTGACCTCCCAGGACTGGGTGCCGTGTACCTGGTGGATGTCGCTGCCACAGATGCCGACCGCATCGACTCTAAGCAGCACGTTCTTCTCGGTAACCTGTGGCACAGGGATGTCCTTTACCTCGACCTGCCCTGGTGCCAGCCCATACTGTACCAGTGCTCTCACCCTTCTGCCTCCTGAGTGCTTCTTAGCTTGTTCATGATCTCTCGCAGTAGGCCTTCTGTATCGCCCTCCGCGGATCTGAAGCTTCCTGGATCTATCACCAGAGGTGCGCCGAGCACCAGAAACTGCAAACCTCTGCGCACTAGATCGATCGCCTCATCGATCGACAGCCCTCCAACAGCTTGGATCGGGATGCTAACGGCACGGAGAACGGCATCGATGTCCTCCGATGGCCTAGGTGGTGTACCCCCGCGGCTAGCGATTACCTGTGGGTCTCGACGCTCGTCGTAACCGACATGGTGAATTATGATATCTGCTCCTAACTCCTCAAAGCGCTTGCATGCGCGGGGCTTATCTTCTATCGCTAGATCGTCGACCATGACACCGATGCCGTAATCCCTGCCGGCACGAATCACCTCCTTGATAGTGGCTTCGTGGGCCCTTCCCATCACGACCACGTAGTCGGCTCCTGCCCGTGCCACCATCTCGGCCTCTAAGTAGCCTCCGTCCATGATCTTCGTGTCGGCGACGATGGTGTTGTTTGGGAAGGCATCTCGCAGGGCACTGATAGCTTTCAGGCCCTCAGACAGGATGAGCGGGGTGCCGGCCTCCAGCCACTGCACCCCAGCCCTAACCGCTTTGTGGGCGATGTCCAGCGCCTCCGATATAGTCGTAACGTCCAGCGAGATCTGCACCTTGGGCTCATTTGGGGGAGTCATTCATCCCCTCCACGTGGGAAAGTGCGGGATGACCTCCTCGGCGAACTGGTGCAGCTGTTCGGTCTCGTAAGCCGCCCGTAGCATGTACACCACGAAGTAGTTGATCCCCACATCCACGAAGGGCCTGATCCACTCTACTACCTGCTCCGGCTTGCCCACCACCGCTCTCTCCTGAAAGTCTGGCGTCTGGGTGCTGAGGGCGCGCTGCACGTCCTCGTGGTCTCTGGGCTTGTCCGTTAGATAGACCACGATCTCTGAGGACTTGATGATCTCGTCGTAGTTTCTGCCTAGCTCCTCACAATGCTGCCTGAGTACCTCTAGCTTGTGCTGTACCACCTGCGGATCGGTAGATACAAGGTTGCAGGCGTTGCCGTACTGGGCTACTAGTCTGAGGGTGACCTTCTCCCCTCCACCACCTATCCAGAAGGAGGGATGAGGTTTCCTGACTCCCTTGGGCTCGTTGATGGGACGATCTATCTGGTAGTACTTGCCCTCAAACTGAGGTTAGTCCTTGCTCAAAATGGAATGGATGAT
>NZ_JANZYQ010000012.1:0-3939 GCF_059335935.1 Thermobaculum sp. T2p | reverse complement strand
GTAATGGCGGTGATCATCGCCCTGATTATTAGTATTGTGGGGAACGACGTTGACAAGATAGTTTGGGTAATGAGGCTGATCTCAGCTTTGTCACCAGTAATGTTAGCTTTGGTTGTACGCAAGGTTGCCGGTATCTATCCCGGGATAATTGCTGGTGCTTTGACTGCGTTCTTTGGGCTCTTGTCCGTTCTCAGCATTGCGTTTACTGTTGATGCTGTGCTATTGCTTTTCTACTTGCTATCCCTGCTGCTTCTTATGCATGCTGTGCATAATGAGAGATCTTATGTTTCTTGGCTTCTCTCTGGTGTTAGCCTGGGGCTTGCCATCCTAACTAAGGAAACAGCCTTAGTTGCTTTACCTTCCGCGCTGCTGGCATCGTTCTTGTTTGAGACTGGCTGGAGTAAACCTGCACTTCACTACCTGGGCTTGGTAGCCATCCTTTTACCATGGTGGGGATGGGTATATCTGCGAACTGGAGATATATATCTTGTCGATCTAGGTCAGGCTACTATCAGCTTGGGGCTAATATATGCAGCACTTTTGATGGCTGCCATGTCTTTGTTAGTTGGGTGGTTGTTACGTTACAGAATACTTGCCATCATCAGTAACAGATCTACAAGAGTTGTTCTCAGCTGGATCCTTACGGTTATATGGTCTTTGGCTATGTTTATACTCCTCTCTGTGAGCGTGCGTGATATAGGTAGTGATTCTCCTTTAGAGCATATACGTTCAGATATACTGCCGAACCTACAATTATGGTTTTTATATCCCTTAGTTATTCCCTATTTCCTTTGGAGGATCATCCTTGAGGGTAGACCCGAATGGCATCTCTATGGAACCTGTCTTTTAGGATGGATGCCGGTTGTAGTGATAGTTTTGATGATGGGATATGCCCCACGGCAGCTCATGGTTCCACAGGCCCTACTGTTTGGCTTGATTGGTAGTATGATCTTTGATCTCTGCACATTGCCCTTCAAGAAGGATAGGGATTATTCTGCATGGCTACGCATCTCAGGAATAGTCATTAGTTTGATCGTATTTGCTGGAGTGGCGTTTTCAGCGCTCGCCCATGCCAGAAGCTTGGCTGAGTCACAGCCTAAGGGGTTAGCAACTTCAAGGCTTCCTTTACAAATTGATAGATCTGTGAGCCGTACTGAGAATTGGATCTCAGTTCATATACCAAGTGATGAACCTATTACTGTTATCCTCACCGATGCTGCCAGATACCTTGATCAAGTTGCTCTTAGGGATGAGCTCGACCATAAATGGCAACAGTTCAATATACCTGTGTATAGCTTTGATGAGCCAAGCAACAATAATGTTTGCACTTCAATAGAGTGTAGTAAAGTTATATGGATACAGCATTTATGGGGATGCAGCTTTAGATTGCTATCTAGTACGGATCTATTAGAGTTCATGCAGCATTCTGGTTCTCAGTACCTACTATTGCCCATTACAGATGCCGATCAGTTTGCTGGCTGGATTTGGCACGAGCAACTGGTAGATGCTGGAGCCTTTGAGGTTGCTTACTCGGACATAAGACCTAAGGCTAAGCATTTTCAAGGATACATGATACTTAGGGCTAAGTTTAGAGCAGCTGTCAAGACAGAATCTTATGCTGTAGGCAGTTCTGAGGTGGAAGGGAAACTTACCAGTTGCCTCAAGAAGGACAGAAAGGAAATGTTTTTCCCACAAGGTAAAACGACTGGCATACCGGAGCCTACAAACTAAATTTGGAACTTTTTCGTTTCCGAATTCGTTATTAATTGCGGTGGTCTATCTATGTTTGAGTTAGTGCTCTATATGGATATGAGGAGTAATGTTGGAGAATCGATATAGTAACCTGTTTGGTCGTCTTATAGACCTATCAGTTATAGCTTTATTTAGCTTACTTCCTCTCTACTGGTTTACCCGCAATTGGATGATTTACCCGGACGGTAATCGCTACCTACTGGAAGGACTTAATCTATCAGGTGGCAAGGGGTACGAGTTTTTCGGCGCACCAGCATACCCTCTGCGTGGTCCTGGTATGGCCATCATTATTGCCTCTATCATCAAGATCGTGGGGACTGATCTCGATAGGGTAATGTGGGGCATGCGACTTTTCTGCTTGATAGTGCCCTTTGCCCTGTACTTTATAGTTAGCAAGGTATCTGGCCGCCTAGCTGGTGTATTTGCTGCAATAATGGTCACATTCTTCGGGCTGCAGTCTGTGTTGACCATGGGCTTTACAGTTGACTCCGTTATGATGTCTATTTACCTTTTGTCCTTACTAGCTCTGCTCTGGGCAGTACATCTTGACAGCCTTCCTATTGGTTTTGTGGCCGGGCTATTACTGGGATTCAGTATTATCACCAAGGAGACCTCGATAATAGGTCTGCCGATGGCTCTTGTGGCAGTTTTGTTTTTCGGCAAGGGACTGTACGTACTCGTACCTTATTATCTAGGTACTGCACTCGTAGCAACGCCTTGGTGGGTGTGGGTATATCAGCATACTGGGCAGATATATCTGGTAAGTACTGGGCAGGTAGCTGTTACAAAGTTCATACCAGAGATAGTTGCCTTGGGATTAGTATTAGTGTTGACCCTTGTTGGTGCTTTGCTTCTGGCCCACAGGTATAGAGCTTTCATCCTGGATAGGTTTGGAAGCTATAGAGCCAGAAGGATAATTGCCTGGCTCATAGTCGTGGCTTGGGTAGGTGCTATCACCTATATGCTTTCCAGTGGAGCTGTATACAACTACAAGAATGTAACGCTTATAGCACATATGAAAGAGGACATAGTGCCCTATACTCGACTTTGGTATTTGGTCCCTGTCTCTCTGTTATACGTTGTATGGAGACTCTTCAGTAGACCAGACCCAGATTGGGATTACTTTAGTGCTGCTTCCGTTACTTGGATCCCTGCAGTAGTGGTTACACTGTTCTTTGGATTTGCTGCCAGGCAGCTTATCGCACCTCAGGTGTTCATTCTTGGAGCTTTGGGATGTATGATCGCTGATGTTGTGCGATTTTTGCCTTCGCTACGAATGAGTAAATTAGCCCATAAATTGTTGTGGGGAGTAGGGTCAGCAGTTTGTTTGGTGGTGCTTGTTACAGGAGTTATGCAAGCAAGAGGGTTTATTACTGAGCATAGACCTTCTAGGGGTACTCCTGTATATGTTCACACATATTCTCAGCAGGTAGCCCAGTGGGTAAGGCAGAATGTGCCTAATGGGCAAACCGTCACACTAATGACGGACAGAGGAGGGACTTATTATATAGCAGAAGTTCCCTTTCACGATCGCCTACAACATGATTGGCGCATGGCTAATCCTGTTACGATACAGATCAGCTCAGGCTCTAGCCTTCAAAATCTTTGTGATCGCTTTGACTGTAGTACCGTTTTCTGGATAGACGAGAATACTAATACAAAAAGCATCGATTGCGACTTTAGAGTTCTGGGCACTGACATAGTCATTAACAGGTTGAATGACCTTCACTCCTCCTATTTGATCATAATGATTCAGAACGAGACCAGAAATACAGTGATTTGGTATCGAAAGCTTCTAGATTCGGGAAAGTTTAGAGAGGTATATAGTGCTGTTCCTAACGACAGGAGGTCTAGCTTTGCCGGTTTTCATGTGCTGCAAAAGATAGATAATGTATCAGCTAGAAGCCAGCCAATTTATATTACTTCTAATAGCCTTACCAGTCTTAACAGATGTTTAGGTGATCCTTCTGTAATAGAACGCTTCTTTCCTCAGGGTATAGAGGAACATAGATGATCAGGAACCAAAATTTCGAGACCCAAGTCTCATTCTTCATAGAAGCTCTCATTGGTTAGTTATCCCTGGAGGATATTATGCATAGGGGGCTAGTGCTCCGATATGCCAATAAGTATGACTTTTATATTTGCTTGTTACTAGTTATGCTTGTTAGCCTGCCAGGTTTGTACTGG
>NZ_JANZYQ010000011.1:0-66611 GCF_059335935.1 Thermobaculum sp. T2p | reverse complement strand
CTTCCACTCTACCTCGTAACGGTTGTCTAACACCCTATACATAGCTGCTTTTTCCGGCTATCCAGGCCAGGCTGCTAGGAGACAAAATCACACTTGAGGTCGTATGATGTGATATATTTCTCAGCATGAGTGAGAAAAATAAGGCTATCCAGGAACCCCTAATAGGCGCACATGTTGGTATAGGGGGCGGTCTAAGTAAGGCCGTGCCCAGAGCACTCGAAATCGGTGCCAACTGCATACAAATATTCGTGAGTGCTCCCCAGCAATGGAGAGAACCCACACATTCCGATGAAGAGGTGCGGTTATTCATTGATGCATACAATCAAAGCAATTTTCGCGCCATCTTCCTACACGCAATATATCTCTTAAATCCTGCTGGCCCAAATATCGAACTAAGAGAGAAGAGCATTAGTTCCATAATCTCATACTTGCGTTGGGGCAAGAGGTTAGGAGCACAAGGCGTAGTTATACACTTGGGTTCATCATCAGGTACTACAAGAGAAGAGGCGGAAAAAAACCTTGTGAATAGCGTTAAAACTGCGCTTGATAATACAGATGACGTCCCTATTCTTCTGGAGACCAGTGCTGGGACCAAGAACAGCTTGGGATCAAACTTCGATGACTTAGCACGGATACTCTATAAAATAGGTGATACAAAGAGAGTTGCTATATGCCTGGATACTGCCCATATATGGGCTGCCGGATACGATCTATCCTCCGAGGATGCTGTCAACCAAACTCTGGAGGAATTTGATCAAAAAATAGGATTCGATAAGTTAAAATTAATACACGCTAACGACACTAATGTGCGTATTGGGGGCGGAAGAGATAGGCATGAGAACATAGGTGAGGGAATAATTGGTGAGAGAGGATGGAAAGCTTTACTCACCAATGCCGGCATTCGATTCAAACCCTGGATACTTGAAACGCCCCAGATAGCAGATAAGAATTCAGGTGCAGAGCAGATAAAAAAACTTAGGCAGTGGTGGGAAGGCAAAGATGATATCGGCACTTAGGGTATTCTTCAGATCTATAGGAGACACCTGGTTCAATCTAGTCGGATACAGTGTCTGTAACGTGGTAGTGGCTGTAGGAGCTATTCTGTTGCCTTTCTTGATAGGTCTGGGGATGGATGCTATTGGTATACATCCATTGGCTACTATCGTAGTAGGTATACTGCTATTCGTGATCGTAGGTGCTCCACTGTTGATTGGTCTGTTACATGTTACGGCTGAATCATTAGTATACAACGAAAGACCAGAAGTTACTCTGATGTTGAGGCATGCTAGAAGCGATGCGAGCAGAGCCTGGATGCTCCTGGGGTTGGAAGTTATTGGGATAGCCATCGTTTTGACTGTAGTAGGCTTTTATCTCTCAGTAAACGCTACATGGGCTGTACCTCTATCAATGGTTAGCATTGTCATAGGATGGATTTGGTTTGGCACCATATTCCTCGCTGGACCTATGATGGTTAGGTCTGAGAAAGGTGCTCTTACAGCGCTTAGGAATGGATTTGTGGCATTCTCGAGATATCCTTTCTTTACCACGACCTTGCTGATAATGGCGCTGTTAGTTGGTCTAATGAGCATATTGATATCCCCATTGATCGTACTTATAACGTTATCTTTCCTGTCGGTATTGCTCAATCGCGCCACCGTATGGATACTGCAGAAAGAAGGATTGATTCCTAAGCCTGAATATCCAGAAGACGAGTCACCTGAACTATAATGATTTGTATTATATAGCTATTTGGAGGGAAGATAGGTGGGTAAACTCTTTAGGTTCATCCTGGGGGCAGGAGTTGGGCTAGCGGTTGGAGCTGCGATAGCTATAGTTGCTGCACCTCAATCTGGCGAAGAATTGAGAAGAAAGCTTGACGCTCGACGGCGAGAAGCTGTCGAGGCCGCAAAGAGCGCAATGTCTGCTAGGGAGCGAGAGCTCAGGGCTGAATGGGAATCTAAGGTAGACGCGCTAGCTATCAAGAGAAGGGCTATGTCTCAGTAGCTAGCTCACGGTTATTAGCTGAGGCGTCCTCACTAGTACCAGCTCTGGTCTCAGCTATAATCCACATTGCATATGATGGATCAACATAGGTTGGAGAAAGTGTCAATATACAAGGCAACTCGTA
This sequence comes from Thermobaculum sp. T2p, assembly GCF_059335935.1. NCBI lineage: Bacteria > Bacillati > Chloroflexota > Chloroflexia > Thermobaculales (SeqCode) > Thermobaculaceae (SeqCode) > Thermobaculum (SeqCode) > Thermobaculum sp. T2p. The sequence continues at coordinate 64,483 of NZ_JANZYQ010000011.1, read as the reverse complement.
AGAGTGTAGCTCCTGTATTCTCCTGCAAGCCTCGGCCATCTTTTCGTGCGTCGTCTTGACTATCATGCTTACTTCACTATCATTTACTAGCTCATTCTTCCACATGTACATGCTGTGAATAGGCCAGTAATTAGTACAGGCAGCAAGCGATTCGTGGATTAACACCTGGCTTATTTTCTCGGCCTCCTCAACTGATCCACAAACAGTATAAATCAGTACTATTTCGTTCGTCATGATATTTGCCCCTAGATGCTAATCAAGAGTTTATGTAGAATATAATAGTTGTTCATATATTGAATTCAGGCAGTGCGTGATGAGTAAGTTACAAGCCTTAGAACGACCGCAAGATATATGCACCGAAGAGCATAGCTCTTCGTCTACCTATAAACATACTTTACCACTCAGTGATGATCTAGCACTGGATCTAGCTGAGGTATTCGGGGTATTGGCCGATTCGACACGCCTAAAAATAATAACTCTTTTGATTGGTGGCGAATCGTGCGTGTGTGAAATAGCGGACAAACTCGGACTCAAGCAGAGTACAGTTTCACATCAACTAAGGTTGCTGAGAGCTATGCGGCTTGTCAAGTATCGCAAGACAGGTCGCACAGTTTACTACCAGTTGTGTGATGATCACGTGGTCAACCTCATTCAACAAACTCTAAATCACTTGCTTGAAAGTGAAGCAGATGATGGGGAAGAGCATGAATCAAGCAGAGAAGATAGTTATCAAAGTTGAGGGAATGGATTGCGCCAGTTGTGCAAGGGTTGTAGAGAGCGCAGTTCGCTCTGTTGAAGGGGTTAGGGACTGCGACGTAAACTTCAGCACGTCAAGCGTACAGGTTACTCTACAAGACGAATCCCATAAAGATGATACAGCTAGCAAGTTAGTTAAGGCTATTAGATCAGCAGGTTACGGTGCTGAGCCTGTAGATCAAAACAATATTGGGACCGAATCGACTTCAGTAAGAAATAAGGGTTGGATTTCGCAAGTGCTGCACATACAGCAGCTAAGAGCAGCTATCATTGCAGGATTCTTCTACCTACTAGGTGTTATCTTTGGCTTTCTCAATAGTAAAGGGATAATCCCCCAATTCCCGGAGATACCGTCAATACTAGCTGCATTTGGGCTTAGCCTAGAAAAAGTAAACCTGATCCAGCTGATATTTTACGGACTGGCCATAATTTTTGGAGGGTACAATATCGCTCGCTCCGGCGTGGTGACACTCCTAAGGGCTAAGACCGCCAGTATAGATCTTCTGATGACGGTGGCCGTACTAGGAGCTGTAATAATCAATCAGTGGGCTGAAGCTGCTACCGTGGTGATGCTATTCTCCCTTGGCGAGGGGATGGAATCGCTAACTATTAATCGAGCTCGTAATGCGATACAGGAACTCCTCCAGATAGCCCCACAGGTAGCAAGAATCAGAAGAGGTGGTGAAACTATACAGCTGCCTGTAGAGGAGGTGGAGCTGCAGGATGTGATGCTTGTACGTCCTGGTGAGAGGATAGCCATGGACGGACGCGTAATCTCTGGCTACTCCACCGTCAATCAAGCCCCTATAACTGGAGAGAGTCTACCTGTCGAGAAGTCACCGGGAGACGATGTCTACGCTGGTACTCTGAACCAGAGGGGATACCTAGAGGTAGAGGTAACAAAGTTAGCTGGAGATAGCACTATCGCTAGGATCACCAGGCTGATAGAAACAGCTGGGGCCAATCGCGCCAAAACTGAGCGTTTTATGGAGCGCTTCGCTAAGTACTACACCCCAGCTGTAATCGCGTTAGCCATACTAGTGGCATCGATACCACCATTAATGGGAGAACCTTTTATACCCTGGTTCTATAGGGCGCTAACATTGCTAGTTATAAGCTGTCCATGTGCTCTGGTAATATCCACTCCAGTAGCTATAGTTGCCGCGCTAGCTAATGCATCTCGGCATGGCATGCTGATAAAGGGTGGTGGCTATATAGAGCTAGCTGGCCAAATTGGTGCTATAGCTTTTGACAAAACTGGCACCTTGACCCACGGAAGACCGGAGGTAGTAGAGGTATATACTGCCAATGGCTATGAACCTGAAGAGGTTATATCCCTTGCAGCTACTATTGAAGAGAGATCCGAGCATCCCTTAGCTGCCGCCATATTGAGGAGGCGAGAGCTGGAAGTGGCTAGCAGCATCCAGCATGAGCATGGCAATGAACATCAACATCTTTACCCGCATGATAAGAGTGAATCTGAGCTTGTAGCAAAGGAAATATCTGACTTTGAAGCTATCACAGGGCGTGGAGCAAGGGCTACCATCGATGGCACCACTTATTACATAGGAACACCTAGATTGTTTGAAGAACTAGGAGTAGATATGGGTAGACTTTCACATGTGATAAAGAGGTGGCAGGAAGATGGCAGAACAGTATTGGTAGTAGGCTCTGATAGAGAAGTTTTTGGATCTATAGCGGTTGAAGATGAACCTAGACCTGAGTCACGAGAAGTAATACAGAAATTGAAGGAAAACGGAATACAACACATAGTCATGCTCACCGGTGATAACTCTACTACAGCCCGATCACTCGCTCAACGACTGGGTATAGATGAATACCGAGCGGAGCTTTTACCTGAGGACAAAGTTCAAGCCATACTGGAGCTCAAAGACAAATATGGGAAGGTTGCAATGGTAGGAGACGGTATAAACGATGCTCCGGCAATGGCTGCGGCAGATCTGGGTATCGCGATGGGAGCAGCCGGTAGCGACACAGCTATCGAGACATCTGATATAGCTTTGATGTCGAGCGATCTGACTAAGCTACCTTTCGCAATTAAGCTGTCTAGAAGCACCTTGGCCACTATCAAATTGAACATAGCTTTTTCCTTGTTCATCAAGGCAACGATAATATTGCTGTCGGCTATAGGTATAACGAGTCTGTGGCTTGCGATACTGGCGGATACAGGAGCATCGATCCTTGTTACGGCGAATGCTATGAGAATGCTAAGACATAAACCCGCTGAATAGATTTCTAAATACAGGTTCTAGATTTCTAATTGCCATAACTAGTAATGGTGAAACAACCAGAGCAGGTAAGAAATTAGCCACTGGTATACGCTTTACGTCCAGTAACCTGATACCTATACCTATGATCAGTATTCCACCAGCCGCGGTGAGTTCGCTGATTATTTGTGTGTCGTTTAGTATTCCCGAGAAGAGACCTGCTCCGAGGGATAATCCTCCCTGAAAAACCAGAATCGTAAGTACCGAGAGAAATACTCCCCATCCCAAGGATGCGGCGAAGGCGAAAGAGCTAAATAGGTCTAGGAAAGACTTCAATGCAAGTAACCTATAATCACCTGTTAGCCCGTTCTGCAGACTACCCGTGATGGTCATTGGCCCCACGCAGAATACAAGGCTTGAAGCCACGAAAGCCTCGCTAAAACGACCATCGTTACCCCTAGCGAGTTTGAGCTGAGCCCAATTGCCAAATCTGTCGAGGTTGCTCTCTATCTTCAGCAACTCACCTATTATTCCCCCGATCAATATAGCCCCGAGCAGAAACAAAACATTCTTTGTCTCCAAGCCCATCTGGACACCAACAAGGAGGGTGAGCAATCCTAGCCCATCAAAAATAATCTTGTGGATTCTATCCGGCATCTTCTGGCCAACTATTAGCCCCAGAGTAGAGCCCACGGAGACCGTTAATACGTTAAGTAAAGTACCTGACAGCATTTGGAAGGCGTTTATATTTACACCTCCAACATGTAGCGATTGCCTAGATCGTCAATAAATACAAAACCAATACTATTGTATACCTATCCTGTTGTAGAAAGTTTTAAGCGCCTTTTCCAGCCTTTGTTGTCTGAGAGCGATAGTAAGATCACCCCTGGTTCTTTCCAATATACCTCTAACGTTATCGGTAGTGCGGCGCAGTCCACCAGTCAGGGCATCTGGGTAGTCTACGGTTACTAGCAGGTTATAGATCTCGTCCATAATCTCCAGAAAGCGCTCGGCCTGTTCAACATCCTGATGCCGAATGATATCTAATACCTTTCTACGGAGTTCACCTACTGCCTCTCCAAGAGCATTGAGATAGGGCGACACATCCACCCCTATCTCATCCATATGCGGCACGGCATTGTGGCGTATTAGCGACAGGGTGATTCTAGCTTCCGCATATTCCTTCAAAGCATCTTGTACATAACCGGCCCAATATATATCTGGATGATCATGCAATTGCTGTTTGAGATCAGCTATCTGCTCTGCGACAGCATCAAGATCCTTTTGAGCCTCATCAAATTCATCTCTGTGGGTAGCACGAATGGCATTTGCAGAGGCCCTAATTATAGCTCTGGATACAGTTAATGCTATCTCACGCACGTTGTGCTTAGCTTCAAGCTTGGAAAGCGCATCAGAACCTATCTTATCTAGACCTATCTCAGTTGCTATCGACATTCATCCTCCTTACCGGACTGCCTTTTACTTCTCAAGTCTAAAGGTTATCAACTCCCCTACCACATCCATAAGTCCTCTCTTATTTATATCCTCAGCAGGATACTGCAAGATGAATACCCCCTTAACCTGCATGTATGATTGCCCGCAATCTGTACAGACCACATGGCCATCAGCCATTTCAAGACGTCCTCGACAGCGCGGACAGCAGATCATATTGGGAAGCTCTGCATCGGATCCTTGATCATCCACTGAATGCAACGATCGTCTATCGCCTTATACAACGGATTTTTGACGGATTATAACATTACTAGAAGATAAAAGTGCTCCTCTGCGACTCGACAGAGGAGCACAAGTAATTAGTCGAGGTATATTTCTAAATCATCTCCACTTACGCGTATTTGATAGACAGGAACCGGTCTCACTGCCGGTAAACTTCTTGGACGTCCTGTCCTTATGTCAAACTGAGAGCCGTGGAGTGGACACTCAACTAGATATTCATCTGGATAAAATTCACCTTCAGATAGACGAGCGTACTCGTGAGAACATACGTCGGAGATGGCATAATATTCGCCATCTACCTCATATATGCCTATCTCCTTTCCTTGTAGCTCTACATGCTTGACCTCGCCCGGCCTTATATCCTTAGCCTTAGCAACGACATACCACTGCCCCATACAGGATAACTCCCCATAGGTCATAAAATCATAAAAAGAGCAATGACTAGAGGTCCTCGTCAGTGTGAGGAATACCGTAGACCGCACCTTTGAGTACTTTCAAACTAAGGAGAGCGCATTTGACTCTAACAGGACTCAGCTGTATCCCCAACACATCAAGTAGATCCTCTTTAGATATCTGTTTGACTTCCTCCAGAGGTTTACCTTCTACCATCTCGGTTAGCATCGAAGCTGAGGCCTGAGATATCGCACATCCCCTGCCTGAGAACTTAATCTCCTCAACCACATCATCTCTGATACGAAGATCTATCCTGATCTCATCTCCGCAAAGAGGGTTCGAGTCTTCGTATGATAGATCAGGATTATCTATTGTCCCTTTATTACGCGGATTCCTGTAATGATCCAGTATGTACTCTCTGTAGAAATCTTCCATACCAAACCTTGTTCAGATTAAATCTAACCACTAATTCTACTATAGTTTGAACACATCTCGGGCCTTCCAAAGGCCTTTGACCAAGGCATCGACATCCTCTTTGGTGTTGTAGATATAGAAGCTAGCTCTAGTGGTAGCTGCACAACCCAATCTCTCCATGAGAGGTTGAGCGCAGTGGTGGCCAGCTCTGACAGCTATGTTTTCTTGGTCTAGAATATGCGCAAGATCGTGTGGATGTATATCTCCAAGATTGAAGCTAACGGCACTTCCATGGTCTTTAGCTGGGGGACCATACAGCACTAGATCTGGCACTTGTGACAGCTGCTCTAGTGCATATTCAACTAATTCCCGCTCATGCTCTCGGACGTTCTCCATACCTATAGCCGAGAGATAATCTACGGCCACACCCAACCCAATTACTCCAGCTATATGAGGAGTTCCAGCCTCGAACTTCCAAGGTAGATCGTTGTAGCGTGTCCACTCTAGATGGACCTCCCTTATCATGTCACCCCCACCAAAGAATGGGGGCATCGACTCAAGCAGTTCTCTCTTACCATAAAGAACTCCTATGCCAGTTGGACCCAACATCTTGTGTCCGGTGAATGCTACGAAGTCTGCATCCCATTTCTGAACATCGACTGGCATGTGAGGTGCTGCTTGCGCCGCGTCGACCAACACTAGAGCGCCTACGGAGTGCGCGGCTTTCACTATCTCCTCAATGGGATTTATGGTACCTAGCACATTGGAAGCCGCAGTTACGGCCAGAATCTTGGGCCGTAACTGCAACACCCTATCTATATCCTCCTGTCTAAGATAACCATCATCCGTGATATGAATGAATTCTAGTCTAGCGCCGGTCATCTGAGAAAGAATCTGCCAGGGAACTATATTGGAGTGGTGCTCCATCTCGGTAAAAACTATGATATCTCCCTGATGAACATTAGCTCTTCCCCAGCTATAAGCCACAAGATTTATGGATCCAGTGGCATTGGATGTAAAGATTATCTCTTTAGGGCTGCGAGCGTTGATAAACTTCTGAATCTTGACCCTAGCTTCTTCGTAGCGAGCAGTAGCCTCTTCACTTAGTTTATACACACCACGGTGAACATTAGCGTTATATTGGCTGTAGTACTCATTGAGCGCATCTATGACGACCCTAGGTTTCTGGCTTGTAGCACCGCTATCCAAGTAGACAAGCCTTTTACCATCGTAGGATTGCTGCAGCACTGGGAAATCATTACGTATCGAATCCCAATCAACAGTTTGCGCTCTAGTAGTAGTTGAAACAGCCATAGTTATCACTCCATTTTCTTGTCTATAGCAGCCAGAAGTCTGTCCCTTACTCCCTCAAGGGGGATTCTATTCACTATTGGCTCGAAGAAGCCATCAACTATCATCCTCTCAGCAGCTTTCTTACTAAGTCCTCGAGCCATCAGGTAGAAAAGCTGTTCTCTATCTATAGGGCCAACACTTGCACCATGGCTACAGCGTACGTCGTTGGCCTCTATTTCAAGATTAGGGATAGAGTCAGCGCGTGCACTGTCGGATAGCAACAAGTTACGATTTGTCTGGTAAGCATCTGTCTTCTGGGCTCCAGGTCTGACCTTGATAAGCCCACTAAAGACAGCTCTTGCTGTATCTTTCAACACCCCTTTGTATAGAAGGTCACTTGTACAGTTAGGTTGAGCATGATCCTGAAGAGTGTGGTAGTCAAAGAACTGAGAATCATCACCAAAGTATATACCAAGCAGCTCAGAAACGCCGCCCTTTTCAGCCATGACTGTTTCTACGTTAGACTTAGAAAGCTTACCACCAAGACCTATGTTTAGGCTGTTTTCCTGAGCATCTTTTAGTACTTTGTGCCTCTGTACGAGGAAGTGCCAGAAGTTTCTCCCCAGTTCTTGCACACTTACGTAACGCAGTTGTGATCCTTCACCGGCTATCACCTCGGCTCCAGCAACGCTCAAGGATTCTGGCTCATCCTTCCAATCTTCAGTGTAATACCGCTCTATGATGGCCAAACTAGAGCCTCTCTCAGCTATCACCAAGGATCTGGGGAACACAGCTAGTCCTGGACTGCTGAGCGTGAAACTAATCTGTACAGGCAAATCTACCTGGACATCAGGAGGAACGTACACAAACACTCCATTACCAAGAGCATTAGCCAAAGCAGCAAATTTACTGTAGGTATCAGGCACCATCAAGAAGATATACTGCCGAAGCAAGTCAGGATGCTCCCTGGCAGCGGTTGAGAGATCGGTCATTATTACCCCTCTAGCTACCAGAGAATCATCTAGCCAAGATTGAACTAGCCTGCCATCCACGAACTGAGCGAAACCACTTCTATGGTCCTCAGAACTCTCAGGTAGATAGCTAGCAGATGCTTCTAGTGGAACCTGGAAATTATCAAAGTTGAGAGCCCGAATATCTGTTCTTCGCCACTCTTCATCCTGTAGCGTTGGCATCGGAGTATTTTCAAACGTCTCCCAAGCCTTAAGCCTGAGATCTCTAAGCCACTCGGGCTCATTCAAGGATTCCGACAGATTAATCACAGTCTCGCGTGAAATGCGACCTGTATTGATAGCTGTTCTTGTAACTTCCATCCCTCTCCCTTCAACCAACTGAATTGATAATATCTAGGACCTGGGAAGAGGGTGTCCCTCTTCCCAGGTTTCCCAGCAAGACTTCGACTATCCTACGGAGCCTTCCATCTCCAACTGGATAAGCCTGTTGAGCTCAACAGCATACTCCATCGGGAGCTCCTTTGCGATGGGCTCGATGAAGCCCGTCACTATCATGCTGTAAGCTTCAGCTTCAGATATCCCTCTGCTCATCAGGTAGAAGAGCTGTTCCTCGCCAACCTTACTAACAGTTGCCTCGTGACCTATCTCTACCTGATCGTTCTCGATCTCAATATATGGGTAGGTATCCGTTCGACTTTCTTCATGGAGTAGTAATGCATCACAGCGCACGTTACTCTTGCAGTGATGCGCATCTGGATACACCTTTAGAAGGCCGCGATAGCTAGCCCTACCATCATTCTTGCTTATAGACTTCGAAGTAATGGTAGAGGTGGTATAAGGAGCCACATGTATAACTTTTCCACCTGCGTCCTGGTGCTGTCCGTGTCCTGCGAAGGCTACAGACAAGATCTCACCCTTAGCACCTGGCTCCATTAGATAGATCGATGGATACTTCATAGTCAGCTTAGAGCCAAGGTTGCCATCAACCCACTCCATAGTGGCATCCTTGTATGCCACCGCTCTCTTGGTAACTAGGTTGTATACGTTCTTCGACCAGTTCTGTATAGTCGTGTAACGAACCCTGGCACCCTCTTTGACTATGATTTCGACCACAGCAGAGTGCAGGGAGTCGGTGCTGTAGACAGGCGCAGTACATCCTTCCACGTAGTGTACGTAGCTACCTTTGTCAGCTATGATCAAGGTGCGCTCGAACTGACCCATGTTCTCAGCGTTTATACGGAAGTACGCCTGCAAGGGCAGCTCTACCTTGACGCCCTCAGGAACGTATATAAATGAGCCGCCACTCCACACAGCGCTATTCAGAGCTGCGAATTTATTGTCGTTAGGCGGCACAACAGTCCCAAAGTACTCTTTGAACAGCTCAGGATATTCCTTCAATCCTGTATCCGTATCGAGGAATATGACTCCCTGAGACTCAAGTTCCTTCCTAAGGTTGTGATATACAACCTCGGATTCATACTGAGCACCAACACCAGCCAGAAACTTCCGCTCGGCTTCAGGGATACCCAGACGATCAAACGTCTGCTTGATATAATCGGGCACTTCATCCCAGGACCTGCCCTGACGTTCAACGGGCTTGACGTAGTAGTAAATATCGTCGAAGTTGATCTCGCTTAGATCACCACCCCAGGTAGGCATTGGCCTCTTGAGGAAGTGATCCAGTGCCCTCAGCCGGAACTTAGTCATCCACTCCGGCTCACCCTTCATCCAGGAAATCTCTTTGACTATCTCAGGAGACAGCCCCTTACGGCTCTTGAATACGTAGTTTTCAGGGTCCTTAAAGCCGTACTCGTATCGATCTTCAGAATGCCTCAGCTCTTCTTCTGTTATAGCCATTTTGCAAACTCCTTCCAAATTCTAAACAGTCTAACAAGGTGGCTAGACTGTAGCCGCAAATTCCTGACGGACCCAATCGTAGCCCTTCTCTTCTAGCTCCAGAGCTAGCTCGGGACCGCCTGAGGTAACGATCCTGCCATCGACCAGTACGTGGACCACATCAGGCTTGATGTAATTGAGGATTCTTTGATAGTGCGTGATAAGCAGGACCGTCATATCTTTGGTCTTGAGGGTATTGACGCCATCAGCGACTATCCTAAGAGCGTCGATATCCAATCCAGAGTCGGTTTCATCCATAATGGCCAATTTAGGTTCGAGCATGGCCATCTGCAAGATCTCAGCCCTCTTCTTCTCTCCTCCAGAGAAGCCATCGTTTATGTATCTACTGGCAAAGCTCCTATCCATCTTGAGCATGGCCATCTTCTCATTCAACTTCTTGCGGAATTCAGGCACTGGCATGGGTTCCTCACCTCGGGCCTGACGTACAGCATTGACCGCACTACGCAGGAAGTTAGCCATGGTCACTCCTGGTATAGCCATCGGGTACTGGAATGCCAGAAAGATGCCTCTTTGGGCCCTCTCATCCGGCTCAAGCTCGAGAATACTTTCACCCTCGAACAGTATGTCGCCTTCTGTAACTTCGTAGTTGGGATGACCTGCAAGCGTATAGCTTAAGGTACTCTTTCCAGAACCATTGGGGCCCATGATAGCATGTACTTTACCCTTCTCAAGTTCAAGATCCAGTCCCCTAATAATTTCCTTATCCTCTTCCGCTAACTTGACATGTAGATCTTTGATCACTAGCACCTTGTCCATATACCAACTCCACTCCGTAGTTATGATTTTTACTGACTAAGCCTATGATTATGATAAGGTTCAGGTTTGTGCCCCAGATGTAGTTGCAGCTTATGGGGCGCAATCTGGTTGCTGGAACAGCACCGTTCTTTTCCCACAGCTTCGCCGATATTGGCGATTTCAGAGAGTTTTGTAGAATCTAAAACCTGCCTGACCGCATCCCTAACTCTAGACCATAAAACCTGGGCCGAGCAATAATCGCCTTTATAACAGGTAATCTCTGACTCGTCTTCAGTAGCGCATACCATGGGCACTATTGGCCCCTCAAGAGATCTTATTATCTCTCCCATGGTTATATCTTCCGGGGGCCTTGCTAGCTCATACCCTCCCCTGGCTCCACGATGGCTCACAACCAGCCCATCTCTGCGCAGATTGGCTATAAGCTGCTCCAAGTAGGGCAAGGGCAAAAGCTCTTCCTCAGCCACACGTGTCAGTGATAGTGGCCCCTTACCATATTCCCGAGCCAGCATCATCATCAGTCTCACGCCATACTCGGCCCTAATAGAAAAGAGCGCTCGTTCTCTAGCAACCAATTCCGACCTCCTAAGTCGGAATTAGTATAGCAGATTTTCATCAGCTTTGCTAAGTGTATCCACCACTTAAAGGGCTTTATAATTGGTAGAATAACCGCCGAAGAAACAAAATTCTTTAGGGGAGAAGATGCCCAGGACTATAAGGCCCGCGACCAAGATTGTAGCTACTATAGGTCCAGCGACTAGCAGCGAGACTATGATTCGTGCGCTGATAGAGGCAGGTGTTGATGTCTTCAGACTCAACTTCTCGCATTCTGATCCAGAGATGCACGCCTCTGTCGCCAAGTCTATCAGAAATATCTCCTCTCTTTTAGATATTCCTGTAGCCATACTGCAAGATCTCCAGGGGCCCAAGATAAGAGTAGGAGAGTTCGAGGGTGGCGGACCCATAACACTGAGTGCAGGCGATAGGATCACTCTAACTAGCAAACCAGTTGTAGGGAATGCCAAGCTGGTGCCCACGACCTACGAGCACATAGCAGAGGATACCAAACCCGGAGACATAATTCTCCTCGATGACGGTAACCTCGAGCTAAGAGTTCTAGACTCGAAGGATACTGATGTACTGTGTGAAGTAGTACGAGGAGGATTCCTTTACGAGCACAAGGGAATAAACCTTCCAGGAGTACCTCTCAGCACTCCCGCACTGACCGAAAAGGATATTCAGGACCTAAAGATAGGAAGGGAACTAGAAGTAGACTACGTAGCGCTCAGCTTCGTTAGGAAACCATCTGATGTAGAGCTAGCCAAGAAAATACTAAGAGACTTAGATTCAGATGCTCCAGTGATATCAAAGCTTGAAAAGCCGGAAGCCATAGCCAATCTAGACGACATCCTCTGTGTAAGTGATGGAGTAATGGTAGCTCGCGGTGACCTTGGAGTCGAGATGCCACCTGAAAGGGTACCCATAATTCAGAAGCAGGTAATAAGGAAATGCCAGGAAAGAGGACTACCAGCTATAACAGCCACCCAGATGCTGGAAAGCATGATATCAAGCCCTAGACCCACTAGAGCAGAGGCAAGCGATGTTGCCAATGCGATTCTAGATGGGACGGATGCCGTAATGCTTTCTGGAGAGACAGCCGTAGGCAAATACCCAGTTGAAGCTGTGCAGATGATGAGAAGAATAGCCATGGAGACGGAGAAGAGTATACCAACGCGAAAGACAGAGTCCTTCACCAATATGAATCCAGTCCGCGCTCTCAGTGACGCAGCATGTTCCATGGCTGAGGATTTACCCGAAGTGTGTGCCGTAGTTCCCATGACTAGGAGCGGTTACACCGCACAGATTATGAGTAGTACCAGAGTTAGCGTACCGATTCTTGCTTACACATATTCAGAGAAGGTAAGGCGAAGACTTGCGCTCTGGTGGGGTGTAAGAGCACTGCTAATGCCCAAGCAGGACAGGATCGAAGACTCTGTAGCCTGGGTAGAACAAGACTTGCTGGACCGTGGCTACGTAGAACCTGGGTCTATGATATTGATAACTGGTGGCATGCCTATCCCAGGTCCAACAAAAACTAACTTCATCAAGTTGCACGTAGTCGCGGGGTCGGACACTTAGCTGTTATGGAAAAAGAATAAACCCTAGGGAGGAAGAGGTTGCCATACAGGCCAACAGTGCTAATCATAATGGATGGATGGGGTATAGCCCCAGAAGGCGAGGGTAATGCTGTCCATCTTGCACATACCCCGAACTATGATCAGCTATCTAATAGCTGTCCATTTACCACTTTGCAAGCTTCTGGTGAAGCTGTAGGGTTGCCTAAGGGACAGATGGGTAACTCCGAGGTGGGGCACCTCAATATCGGTGCCGGTTACGTCGTACTGCAGGACATGCCAAGAATAGATAAGTCCATAGAGGACGGTAGTTTCTATCGGAACCCCGCACTGCTTAGTGCCATTGATAATGCCAAAGAGAGCAAAGGCACATTACACTTGATGGGACTCTTCAGCCCAGGGGGTGTCCATAGTCACTACAACCACCTGAAGGCCCTCATCGATATGGCCAGGCAAAACGGGCTCGATAGAGTTGCTGTCCACGCTTTCCTAGACGGCAGGGATACACCACCTAAGAGCGCCCTAGATTACTTACGTCAGTGGATGCCCATATTCGAACAATCGGGAGTAAAACTAGCCAGCATAGTTGGCCGTTACTATGCCATGGACAGAGATAAAAGATGGGACAGAACCAGGTTAGCCTATGACCTTTTGACCAAAGGTATAGGCGAGCAAACAAGTAATCCTATCACCGCCCTCGAAAAATCTTACCAGGAAGGCATCACAGATGAATTCGTAAAGCCTATAGCTATAGTGAATGATGGCTCTCCCGTAACTGTTAGACCGGGGGATAGCATAATCTTCTACAACTTCAGAGCCGACAGAGCACGGCAGCTGACTCAAGCATTTGTAGATCCTAACTTCAAAGAGTTCGAGCGCGACGTATATATCACACCTCTACACTACGTCACCATGACCGAATATGATCCCCAGATACCAGTAAGTGGTGTAGCTTTCAGAGCCTTCGATGTGGCTCACCCTCTAGCCGAAGTTGTTTCTGAGGCCGGGCTCTCACAATTCCACGCTGCTGAAACTGAGAAATATGCCCATGTTACCTACTTTATCAATGGCGGGAGAGAGAAACCCTTCGAGGGAGAGGAAAGGTTATTGGTGCCCTCCCCTAAGGTGCCTACTTACGACCTACAACCTGAGATGAGCGCACCAGAGCTTGCGCAGAAAGTGGCAGAACGTATAAGACAGAAGAAGGACGGACTAATTATAGTCAACTTCGCGAATCCTGACATGGTAGGTCACACGGGCGTTATACCTGCAGCAGTAAAAGCCTGCGAAACCGTGGATCAGGGAGTTGGTGAGTTAGTGAAAGCAACTATGGAGGTCGGCGGAGCAGCACTCATCATAGCCGATCATGGTAACGCCGAGACCATGCTTATGGCAGATGGTACTCCGTGTACAACACATACTACTAATCCAGTCCCCTGCATACTCGTAGGAGTCAGTAAAGTTAGGAGACTAAGAGCAGGTGGCAAGCTGGCAGATGTGGCGCCAACCCTACTAGACTTAGTAGGAATACCTCCTCATCCAGATATGACTGGCTCTAGCTTAATTATCTGGGAGTAGTCTTACTAACATCCTGCTTTTACGATGCTTTTAGCGCTCTGGCTGATCCTTTAATGCCCTCTTTTACTCTTGATGCTTATGATGGGCTCGTACTTAGAAAGGAATCGGAGATACAAGGAGAGGGCAATTGGCAACAAAGAATGGGCACACCTATTCTTCTAGGGTAATAGAAAGCTTGGGAAGAGAATGTAATAACGATCTGGAATCCTTTCTAGAGGATTTTCAAAACAGGAGAAAGGCTTATATGAATGCCAAAGAGCGCAGAGCACAACTTCTAACAGAACTTGAAGATGACGAGCGTGAGCCCATGGAATGGCATGAGCTCTTGTCATTACTAGAGGAAAGGGAATTGGCTATACAGGATCTAAGGGATGAGATAGCAGTGATAGAGAAAGAGCTCATGTTGCTCAAGCGAGAGATGCGGAGGACCAGAAGGAAGTTACTTGAGAGCGGTGGTATACCAACTCATGAATATGAAAAACTTGTTGCATCCAAAACAGAGCCTACTAGAAGTCGAATAGAATCTCAAGATAGCGACGAGATGCCAAGTCCGTGGACCCTTATAAAGCCTTGGTTGAGGAGCTTCCTACCAAACTCAGCTTAGCTAATAAGGCTATCAGTATTAGTTTGACGCCCAATATACTCAAGGGTAGAATTGGGCGTTATGTTTATGTACCCCAAAGGTGAAATCGCTCAGCCGATAAAGGTAGCTATACTAGGTAGTACAGGCTCGATAGGCACTCAGACTCTGGATGTTATAAGCTCACATCCAGATAAGTTCAAGGTTGTAGCCTTAGCTGCAGGTAGCAACCGTAAACTACTTGAAGAGCAGATAGAACGCTTCAAGCCGCAAATGTACTGCCTAGTTAGCGATAAACTCCCAGGTGGACTCAGCGGACCTGAGGGGATGTTAGAGATAGCGGCATCCCCTCAGGTCGAATTGTTAGTAGTGGCTACAACTGGTTCTGCTGGATGGGAGCCTACTATCCAAGGCATTAGAAGTGGCAAGATAATTGCCCTGGCCAATAAAGAAGCTCTGGTCATGGCAGGCAGAATCATAGTATCTGAGGCCCATAAACATGATGCTACGGTTCGACCTATAGACAGTGAGCATTCTGCAATATGGCAATGTTTGCAGGGTGAAGGCTTAGGGGATTCCAAATTACGAAGACCGGAAGGCGTAAAGAGAATTATACTAACCGCATCGGGCGGACCTTTTAGGGATACACCTTTAGAGGAGATGAAACAAGTTACTCCATCCCAAGCGCTAGCCCACCCAAATTGGCGTATGGGGAACAAAGTGACCATAGATAGTGCCACTCTAATGAACAAGGGACTGGAAGTAATCGAGGCTCATTGGCTGTTTGATATACCTTTTGAACAACTAGATGTAGTGATCCACCCCCAAAGTATAGTGCACTCAATGGTTGAGTTCAATGATGGCTCAATAAAAGCTCAGCTTGGCATCCCGGATATGCGAGTGCCTATTCAGTACGCCCTATGCTATCCAGAGCACCCATACAATCCTAATTTGGGGTATCTGGATTTTACTAAGTCCCTTGAGCTGCAATTCTACCCTCCAGACATGGCTAGGTTTCCATGCCTGAGTCTAGCTATAGAAGCTGGCAAGAAGGGCAGCACTTATCCCGCAGTATTGTCTGCTGCAGATGATGAGGCTGTAGCAGCATTCTTGGAAGGTCGCATAGGATTCCTAGATATATCCTGTATAGTAGAGGAAGCTTTAGCTAAGCATGAACCAATATGTAAAGATGAGGATATAGATCTAGAATCTATTAGACAGGCAGATAGGTGGGCCAGGTTATTTGTAAAATCCTTCATCAAGTCCATGAAGGGTCGTAGCTGTATAGAAATATAGGGGGTAGAAATTGGATCTAGGTTGGTTAGTCTATTTATGGATAATACCAGTGCTCGGGCTGCTAGTGTTCGTGCACGAGCTAGGGCACTTTGTAACTGCACGACTAAATGGTATCAGAGTAGAAGAGTTCGGGTTCGGATTTCCACCGCGACTAATAGGTATAAAGCGTGGCGAGGTTATCTATAGCATTAACCTTATACCCGTTGGGGGCTTCGTGCGCATCTATGGTGAGAACGGAGAAGACCCCAATGACCCAAGCTCGTTTAGCTACAAGAAGCCTTGGCAAAGGGCGATAGTTCTAGCTGCTGGTTCTCTAATGAACCTTTTCTTAGCCATAATCATATTCACCCTACTGGCAATGACTGGGTTACCGGTTTCCAAGGGGGCTGTCATTAGGCAGGTAGCTGAAAGCTCACCTGCGGCATCAGCAGGGCTACAGCCAGGGGATAAGATTAGATCTATAGATGGGATAAGTATAGATTCCCCTGATGATATAGCCAGAGTAATATCGGGCAAACGTGGCCAGACCGTGACCATTGTCGTGGAGAGAGATGGAAGAACAATATCGAAGCAGGTAACACCACGGGTGAATCCCCCCAGAGGACAGGGGGCAATCGGCATAGTTATATATCCAGAAACCGTAGTAACTCGTAAGTACAACCCTATCGCAGCTATCGGCGTGGGAATTAGTCATAGCTTTGAAGTAATAGCAACCATAGTGCAGGGCATAGGCGACCTGATCACTGGAAAGGTCGGCATAGGAGGCGTAATGGGCCCCATAGGTATCGCCGACGCCACTGGGCAGATAGCACGACAGAGCGCACTAAGAGGTATAGCTGAGTGGACAGCTCTGCTCTCAATCAACTTGTTCTTGATAAATCTTTTACCTCTACCAGCACTGGATGGAGGTAGGCTGATTTTCGTGATAATCGAGGCTATACGTGGCAAGAAAATATCGCCCAACAAAGAGGCCCTGGTGCATGCCGTTGGGATGATGCTGTTACTAGCCCTGCTTGCAATAATCAGCATCTTCGATGTGTTAAGGATAGCTGGAGGTACAGCTATACCATAAAGATGACCTCTTCCACGATACTAATATTTATTCTGGAGGAAAGAATTATATGTTGCCCTGGCGACGAGAGGAACACCCAGCAGGGATAGACAAATTCAGGGGAATACTTGTCGCGATTGGAAACAACCCGATGGATGAAGTCGTGGTAAAGTTCGCCTGCTGGTTAACTAAAGGAACTAAGACTCCTATATATGCCGTGCACGTTATAGAGATGCCCTGGACAGAGCCTGTAGATGCCTCTCCAGACGAAGACGTCAGTATAAGGGCAGATAAAGTCTTGGAAAGAGCCCAAGCTATTGCAGACTCTATAGGAGCTCGAATAGACTTGGACCTGTTACAAGCCAGGACGGCAGGCACAGCCATAGTGGATGAGGCCACAGCTAGAGACTGCGACCTTATAGTTGTAGGATTACCATACAAGCGCAAGCACGGAGAGTACTACATGGGGACAACTATTCCTTATATACTTGAGCATGCCCCAATGAAAGTTATAGTGCTTAGAGGCACTCAAAGCTGACGAGGATCCTATCAAACCCTCCTGTCAAAATGAATAAAAAGCCTACACCTATATTTGCGATAGCTAACCAGAAGGGTGGAGTCGGCAAGACCACCACAGCCGTCAATGTTAGCTCGTACCTGGCCGGGCGCGGCGTGCGCACACTCCTAGTGGATCTCGATCCCCAAGGAAACGCCACAAGTAGTCTTGGCGTAGAGCCCCAAGGTGCGACCCTCTATGATCTGTTGTCAGGGGAAGAGCCTGCTAAAGAAGCTATTCATCTAACCTCACAAACAGGGCTCGACCTATTGCCAGCAAGTAGGGACCTAGCAGCAGCCGAAGTAGAGTTTGCGTCGCTGCCTGATAGAGATAAGAGGCTAGAGATTGCACTTGAGCCAATACTTAACAACTACGACATAGTCATAATAGATTGCCCCCCTTCGCTTGGGCTGCTGACCATAAATGCAATGAGCAGCTCTAGAGGACTTATAGTACCTATACAATGTGAGTACCTGGCATTGGAGGGATTAGGACACCTTGTCAGTACAGTCCAACTAGTGAAGAGTAGGATAAACCCGACATTGGAGCTCTTCGGTATAGTTATGACTATGTTTGACAGCAGAACTAGGTTGTCGAAGCAGGTTGTTGAGGAAGTACAGAAACACTACCCAAACAAACTCTTTAGAACCCTTATACCTAGAAGCGTCTACCTTAGCGAGGCACCCAGTTACGGCCAAAGCATATTTGAGTATTATCCGAGCTCCAAGGCAGCGCTTGCATACAGCTCCCTAGGAGAAGAGTTTTTAGACAGAATAAAGCAAGTATACGGTCTTGCCTTTGACAGTAAGCCTGAACGTTAGTATAGAATGCACTATAAGAAACTAAGGAGCATCGACATGTCCCTTGAAGACAAGCTGGAAACTCTCAAATCCTTACTAAAGGATATGGACAGCGTGCTGGTCGCCTATTCCGGCGGCGTTGATAGTACTCTGCTTGCAGCAGTAGCTTATGAAGTCTTGGGGGACAAGGCAGCAGCAGCCACAGCCTTAAGTGAAAGCCTCCTAGAAGAAGAATTCAAAGAAGCCGAGGAAAATGCTAGAAAGATAGGCATAAGGTTCATACCTATCCACACTGAGGAGCTATCTGACCCTAGATACGTAGCCAATAACCCGGACAGATGTTACTACTGTAAGAGCGAGCTGTTTACGAAGCTCTCAGCGCTCGCGAAAAAGGAAGGCTATGCAGTTGTAGTTGATGGCTTTAACCTAGATGATAGCCATGATTACCGTCCTGGCCACCAAGCGGCTAAGGAGCTGGGTATACGCAGCCCATTAGCAGAAGCTGGACTAACCAAGGCAGAAATACGTCAAATATCAAGGCTAAAAGGTCTACCCACCTGGGATAAGCCGAGTATGCCTTGCCTTTCTTCCCGTATTCCCTATGGCAGCAGTGTAACTATCAAGAAGCTCCGCCAAATCGGGCAGAGCGAGCTAGCCCTGAGATCATTAGGGTTTAGAGAGCTAAGGGTCAGGCATCATGGCGACGTCGCCCGCATCGAGGTGCCAATCGAGGAGTTCCCAAAGGTACTTGAGAAGCGTGATGAGATAGTATCTGCCATCAAAGCTGCCGGGTTCCTCTATGTCTCCTTGGACCTTTCTGGGTTGCGTAGCGGTAGCTTGAACGACGTGCTAAAGCTTACTCCAAATTACACTCATACTCATACAGCTAATTAAGAGCATCTTGGGAGCTAGCTCCCAAGATGCTTGTCAAGAAACCTTACAACCTGCTCTGTGTAATAGATCCTATTAGGTAGTTTCACGACACCGTGTCCCTCATCCTCAAATCGTATGTACTCTACCTCCATCCCTCTGGCGCGCAGGCTATCTACTATTTGCTCTGCCTCTCCCACAGGTACTCTTGGATCGTTGGCGCCGTGTACTACCAGCAGCGGACAGCTTATCTTGTCCACGTGGTTGATAGGTGATATAGACTCCAGAAATTCTCGATCGTTCTCAAGGCTTCCGTATTCAGCTTCCCGAAGCTTCCTCCTCCATGGTCCAGTATTCTCGAGGAAGGTCACGAAATTAGCTATACCGACTATATCTACCGCTGCTGCCCAAACATCTGGATAGGTGGTTATGGCCGATAGCACCATGAATCCCCCATACGAGCCTCCCATTATCGCAATCTTATCCTCTTGAGCTATGCCCGATTCTATTAACCAGTCCGCGGCAGCTTTCAAATCCGCTACTGAGTTCATTCGGAGATAAACATCATCCAAATGCGTATAAGATTTACCGTAGCCTGTGCTTCCACGAACATTCGGGGCCAGCACGGCAAAACCGTGGTGAACTAGGTACTGTATGGACGCGTTGAAAATTGGCCTTGCCTGCGATTCAGGCCCACCGTGCACGTGGACAACGACGGGCAGAGGGGGTTCCTTATCCGGAGGGAGATATAGAAACGCAGGGATCTCTAAACCATCAAAGCTTCGATACCTGATCAGCCTGGGCTCGGCAAACACGTTGTCAGGTATACCAGCCCTGCCAGCGTAGGTAACTTGCCAGCACCTGTCGGTGGATACATCTACCGCCCAAACGTTCAGATTAAGGGAGGGGGAATACATAGAGAATATTAGAGTCGAACCATCATCAGATAGCTCTAGCTCTTGCGCAAGCACGCCAGAAGGAATAGACTCTAAGGCTCTAATGCGGCCATCCTGCCAGACATACAGCTTGCTGTAGCCATCCTCGTTAAGTGCATAGACGATCTTTGAGCCATCTTTGCTGACCGTAAGAGAATCCACGTCCCAGTCGGTCTCGATCAAGTATCTGAAATCTCCATTGTTCAGATCTATCTCGGCAACTCCTACAAATTCTCTATTCTTATTAGAGGCAACTATCAGTTTGTTGGGTCCAATGAAGTGAGGGGATACGAACAGCGCTTCTTCTTCATGCTGAGATAAAAGCTTACGGTCGCCAGATTCCAAATCCAGCAGATAGATATTATTGTCCAAGTTAGTCTCAGATCTGGAGACGATCAGGTGACGGGCATCTGGACTCCAGGCAGGAACAGAGTTTGTCCCATCATCCTGCAAGACCATAATGGGATCCTCGCCATCTAAGGATTTGATATAGACATCAAAGAATCTAGGATCTCTTTTGTTTGAGGTATAAGCTATATGCCTACCGTCAGGGCTCCAATCACCCCACAGGTGAATGACATTCGGCTCTGCTTGGATAGGCTCGTGTATATAACCATCCAACAGTACACCATGGATACCATGTCGTTCATTGCCACCAGCATCCATGATGAACACCAATCGGCTACCATCCGGAGAAAACTTGACCCCTGATACCCTTTCCTCAAAGTAGGTAACCTGGTCTGGCCACTGCCCATCTATGGACGTGATCCAAACCTGCGGGACACCAGTTACATCATACAGAAACGCTACTTGTTTACCATTGGGACTGATCGAACCCGCATAAGCGTTGCGAACATGCAAGAACCTACGAAAGTCATACTTATGCAACCTTTTCACCTCTCACTCGATAATTAGGAGTAGCCTAACTAATACGATAGCAGAAGTCGGAAATATATCTGAATTGGAGTAATATGAGTATTGCGTCTAGGCCGATAATATGAGTTTGAGGGTGAAGAGCAAACAGGAAAACTAAGGAAGAAGGTACATGCAAGAGAGACAGGTTCTAGTCACAGGAGCATCGGGATTTGTAGGCCCCTACTTGGTAAGAGAGCTAAAGACACAAGGCTACCATGTATGGGCACTTTCAAGATCTGGCACATCAGTCGAGGGCGCAACTCCAGTCAGGGCAGATCTCCTAGATCGCGGAGCTATAAAGCATATTATCCAGAACATTAGGCCAGAAGTAATCTTTCACCTAGCGGCTCAAAGCTCGGTGTTCAGCTCCTTTGAGCACCCCATATATACCATCGAGAATAATACTTTAGGGGCAGCGAATTTGCTGTATAGCGCACTAGATATAGATCCGAAACCCAGAATCATAGCGATAGGCTCTGCAGAGGAGTATGGCAAGGTAAAGCCAAATGAACTGCCGATAGATGAGAGGCAACCACTAGCCCCCATAAGCCCATATGCCGTTAGCAAGGCTGCACAGACCCTGCTGGCTCTCAGCCTGCACGAGAGCCAAGAACTACCTGTTACGGTACTAAGGCCATTTAACCACACTGGGCCAGGGCAAAAACCCAGGCTAGTTATACCATCCATTGCGGAGCAGATAGCGCGTATAGAAGCAGGTCTATCGGAGCCGGTGATCAGGGTTGGCAATACGGAGAGCAAGCGTGATTTTACCGATGTTAGAGATATAGTAAAGGCTTACGTATTAGCCGTAGATAGATCGAAGCCTGGAGAGATCTACAACATAGGAACAGGTAGATCAGTGTCCATACAATGGATATTGGAATTTCTGGTAGGACAATCCAAAATAGATATAAAAGTAGAGACAGATCCTAACAGGTTGAGGCCTTCAGACATACCTGAGCTAAGATGTAATCCCGAGAAGTTTCGCAGGGATACAGGGTGGGAGGCACATATACCACTGGAGCAGACCCTCATAGATATTCTTGACTATTGGAGGGATAGGGTCAAAAGCGATCAATACTTAGTGCGTCATGGGAGAGACACCATATGAAAACGGCGCTAATTACTGGCATAACTGGACAAGATGGTTCCTACCTGGCAGAGTTCCTGCTTGAAAAGGGCTATAGAGTTGTTGGCATGGTAAGGCGTACTAGCCTAGAAAACTTTGGAAGAATAAAGCACATTCAAGATGATATAGAGATAGTAACTGGGGATCTGTTGGATCAGCTTTCTCTGATAGATATCATCAAGGAATACAAACCAAATGAGGTTTACAACCTAGCAGCGCAGAGCTTTGTCCCCACTAGCTGGACACAACCAGTCCTGACTGGAGAGTTCACTGCGTTGGGAGTCACTCGCATGCTAGAGGCCATAAGACTTGTAGACCCTAGCATAAGGTTCTATCAGGCTTCCAGCTCAGAGATGTTTGGTAAGGTAAGAGAGACCCCACAGAGAGAAACCACACCATTTTACCCACGCAGTCCCTACGGTGTAGCAAAAGTATACGGACATTACATCACGGTGAACTATCGAGAATCATATGGAATATTCGCGTGCTCAGGAATATGCTTCAATCACGAATCGCCCAGGAGAGGACTAGAATTCGTTACCCGCAAGGTTAGCTATGGCGTAGCAAGGATCAAGCATGGGCTGCAAAAGGAACTTAGACTAGGTAACCTTGACGCCAAGAGGGATTGGGGATATACCGGCGATTACGTGAGGGCAATGTGGCTCATGTTGCAGCAGGAAACACCTGATGATTATGTTATAGCTACCGGAGAGACGCACTCCGTAAGGGAGTTAGTCGAACTAGCCTTCTCACATGTTGGACTTGACTATAGAGACTATGTGGTGGTCGATCCCAAGTACTTCCGAGCTGCTGAGGTCGACCTACTAGTAGGAGACTCCACCAAGGCAAGGCAGAAGCTGGGCTGGCAGCCAACGGTGAAGTTCGAAGATTTGGTCAGGATGATGGTAGAAGCGGACATGGAATTAGTAGCCAGCCAGAAGGATGCTCCGCTCACACCAATGATCCGTTGATTCGTTAAAGAGCTAGCGAGGTGTAACCTAATATGGGAAACCCGATCTACGTTATTGGTCACCGCAATCCAGACACCGATGCCATAGTGTCCGCCATAGGCTATGCTGACCTGAAGCAACGCTCAGAGGGGCTTGATGCCAAGCCAGTACGTCTGGGCGATCTATCAGCAGAAACAGCATTCGTTCTAGACAGGTTCGAAGTTGAGATCCCGGAGATCATAAGTGATGTCTACACTAAGGTATCAGATGTAATGAACAGATCTCCCCAATACCTGAAAGCTTCTCACACGATAAGGGAAGCTGGCAGAGTAATACAGGACAAAAGGCTCGTACCCGTAGTCGATGATCAACATAGATTGATCGGTGTATTGACCCTGGATGACGTAGCTGCTAGATACTTGCAGGAACTTGACCTCTCAGGAGGGGCACAGCTAAAGCTGTCATACGATAGGATCGTGCGCACGCTTGAAGCCGAGGTCCTTACTGGCATACCTGAGGGAGACTGGCAGGGAAGGGTGTCCGTGGCTGCGATGGCCACTAGCACTATTCAGCAGAGATTACAACCGGGCGACATGGTTGTTGTGGGCAACCGCAAAGATGTCCAGGAACTTGCTATCTCTCGTGGAGCAGCCTGTGTTATAGTCGTAGGTAGCCTTCGGCCTGATAAGTCCGTCATCGACTTCGCGAGATCTAGAGACACTTTGCTTCTGCTTACTCCACATGATTCTTATAGAGTTACGCGCCTGCTCAATCTAAGTGTGGCAGTGGAAGAGGTAATGCGCAAGGAAGCTCCAACTGCCGACCCAGATGATCTGGCTTCAGAGGCTGCATCTCTGTTATCAACCACCGCTACCACAGCTCTACCAGTTGTCGACTCCGACAGGAAGCTCGTAGGCATAGTCACGAGATCAGATTTGCTTAGATTCAAAGGGAAACAGGTCATACTGGTAGATCACAATCATAGATCGCAAGCTGTAGAAGGACTTGAACAAGCGCAGATCCTAGAAATTATAGATCACCACAATCTGGGAGATCTTCATACTCCAGAGCCTATATTCGTGAAGCTTGAGCCTGTAGGCAGTACAAGCACTATAGTCGCGGAGATGTATCGAGATAGAGGTATTACGCCCTCACCACAGATAGCAGGGATACTACTCTCCGGGATCATCTCGGACACATTACTCTTTAGATCGCCAACATCAACCCCCAGGGACGAAACGGCCGGACGGTGGTTGGCCGATGTGGCATCTGTGGACCCTCAGGAACTTGCCTATGCCATGTTCAAGGCCAACTCTAACTATGACCAGAGGACTCCAATACAGATCTTGGAATCTAACTTAAAGATCTACGACTGGAATGGTAACAAGGTGGGAATAGGTCAAGCTGAGACCGTAGATATAGATTTCTTCAAGCAACACAAGCAGGATTTCCTGTCGCAGATGCAAAAGCTCAAGCATGAGAGAGGCTTGAACTACCTCCTGTTCCTGGCTACAGACATACTGGACCAATCAAGCATACTGTTTGTTCCCGAGGAGGATGAGGAACATATAGCAACTAAGGCTTTTGGCGTACATCCCCAGGAAGGGACAGCCTATTTGAAAGGGGTGGTCAGCAGAAAGAAGCAGGTAGTACCTCCACTTGCTAGAGTACTTGAGAAATAAGCAGTTCTGGAGGCATTGATTGATGGAAGCCACACTTATTGTTGACACTAAAGGGCTACAACAAGCTGCAGAGATAGCTGAAGAAGCTGTCAGGTCAGGCAGTCACCCTACAGCTGTGATAGCTGTAGCAAGCTCAGAGGAAACATTGTGGTCTCATGTAGTTCCCGGGCAAGATAACGCTAAGATCGAGAGCATATTCCTATTAGCATCCATTACGAAGCCCATCACCGCTACAGCTGTAATGCAGATGGTGGAGAGGGGGAGATTACTGCTAAGTGATCCAGTCATAAAGTATATACCTGAGTTTGGAAAACATGGGAAGGAACACGCTACCATCTTTCACTTGCTGACCCACACAAGCGGTTTGGCTGAGGAGTGGGTATGGCAGCAGATGCAAACCGTATCTGAGCCAAGTCATCACGAATTAGTAAAAGCCGCTTGTGAGAGCTACCTACAGTTCGAGCCTGGTACCAACTATCAATACTGCTCTCTTAGCTTTTCCATACTCGCAGAAATAGTCTCTCGACTTACGGGGCTGGGGTTTGCAGAATACCTCTCGAAGTACGTCTTTGAACCTCTTGGCATGCAACACACCTCTTTTACTCCTGTAGATAGAACTCTTGCCATGCCCGTCCATGATTTTGGGAGTGAAGAACAGTTAGAGGGCTTCATTAGGATGGAAGTAGCAGGTGGAGGATTATGGAGCACGGCTAGCGATATGGTCAAGTTTGGGCAAGCATTTCTCAGGGGTGGTCAGCTCAATGGATACAGGCTCCTGAGCCCACCAGCAGTGAACACGATGACCAGGCTGTATACCCACGGTATGAAGGAAGCCACGCCTGAAGGCCAACGTGATGCGGCCTACGCTCTGGGTTGGGGGAAGAGGCGTAACGATGCTGATCTGTTGGGATCGGAAGAGATGTTCATGCATGGAGGAGCTACGGGAACACTGTTAGCAATAGACCCCAAGTGGCAGTTGGTGTTTGTTTATCTGACTAACAGGTGGGGCGTGGAGCACGATACCGCTCGTAAGATCCTGAACGCAGTCTATGGCTCTATAATCTAGCTGAAAATATCGCTGCAAAAATCGGTATGATTTTATAAGAATTCATTACCAATGAGCATGTAAAGGGGTTCAGATATTGGGTAGCAGCGATATCCGGCAAATATCAGTAGACGAACAGATAAAGATAATCAAACGTGGTGCCGAGAAGATTCTCCCTGACGAGGAAGCTTTGCGCTACAAGCTGACCGCAGCTCAAAAGGAGGGTAGACCACTCCGTGTCAAGCTGGGTATAGATCCAACAGTAACCGATATACATCTAGGACATACCGTGCCTCTGCGTAATCTGAGACGGTTTCAGGATCTTGGTCACACCGCCATACTCGTGCTTGGGGACTTCACGGCTACTGTGGGGGATCCTTCAGGGCGCAGCAAGGCCAGACCTCCCCTGAGCCATGAGCAGGTGCTAGAGAATGCAGCCACCTATAAGGAGCAAGTATCTAAGATCTTGGATCTTGACCGTGCTGAGGTTGTCTACAATAGTACCTGGCTGGCGAAACTGACCCTCAAGGACCTCATCTTTATAGGTTCCCACATCAGTGTCAAAAGGATGCTAGAGGGAGAATACTTCGGGCGAAGATTTGAGGATCCCGATCAGACTGTGTTCCTACATGAGATGTTCTATCCCATTATGCAGGGCATGGACTCTGTGGCGATCAAGGCTGATATAGAGCTCGGCGGCACAGACCAGGAATTCAACTGCCTCACGGGAAGAGACTTACAAAGACTCTATGGGCAGGAACCGCAAGTGGTGGTCACATTTCCTCTGCTACCTGGCCTGACGGGTACGGAGAAGATGAGCAAGAGCCTGGGCAACTATGTAGGCGTCTCCTGGGGAGCACAGGAGCAGTTTAATAAGCTAATGACGATGAGCGACGATCATATAAGCATTTACTATAGGCTGCTCACGGATGTGCCCATTGAGGAGATACAGGAGAAAATTCAGTCTATACAGAATGGGCAGGCTGATCCTAGAGAGATCAAGAAGCAGCTCGTAACAGAGATCGTATCACAGTTTCACGGGGCTGAAGCAGCCAGGAGAGCGGCAGAAGATTACGAGAGATATGCTGAGATCAGGCGTACCGGTGGCAAGACTGATCAGCTACCAAGCAACATCCCTGTTGCCAAGATCAAGCTTGATCCGGAGGGAACTAGACTAACTCATATATTGGTGACAACTGGTATGGCTTCCTCCAATAGTGAGGCAAAACGCCTTATCCGCCAGGGGGGAGTTAGGCTTCGGGGTGAGGTTGTCAGAGACGACACTCACGTAATAACTCCAGGACAGCTACATGAAGCTCTGCTACAAGTTGGATCAAGGACTCCGCTTATTCTCCAGGAGGAATAACCATGCGTGAGATAAAAGTAGGCAAAGGCACCCTGAGACTCATCCAAGGAGACATTACCAAGGTCGAAGCGGATTCCATAGTAAATGCAGCCAATGCGAGCCTCAGTGGAGGAGGGGGAGTAGACGGAGCGATTCACAGAGCTGGGGGACCCAGCATCATGGAGGAATGCCGACGAATAGGTGGTTGCCCCACAGGCAGTGCGGTGATAACTGGAGCCGGCCGACTGTCAGCTAAGTACGTCATCCACGCCGTAGCTCCTATCTGGAGAGGAGGAAAAGCTGGCGAGGAACGGTTGCTGGAAAGCGCCTACAGAAAAAGTCTGGAGCTAGCTAATCAACATTCTGTGCATAGCATAGCCTTTCCTTCTCTCGGTACCGGCGCATATGGATATCCCCTACATCTAGCTGCCCCTGTTGCACTAAGAGTAGCTCTAGAACATCTACAATCGGGGAAGGAGCCCCAAGATATAACTTTTGTCCTCTGGGGAAACGACGCGATGGCAGCATTCGAATCGGCGCTCGATGCACTCGCCAAGGAGAGGAATCTCGTTGCATGATCCCATCCTGATCATGGGGCAAACCTATCTATAATGCAATCAGAAAGCTTTGCAAGCCTTGCAAGCAGGAGATGCCTGACTGGGAAATGGCGAGATTCAGTGTTCTATCTAGCCACAGCAAGACCTACATAAAACCTCTTAACGCCTGAAACACAAGTGTATCTTCAGCAAAAGAAGTGAGCGCCTGCTATGCCCTTGGCAGGCGCTCAATATATGACAGGGGCAGAGTCTATAGGACCCTCCTAACCCTTAGGCTCTTCGCCTGTCGGTGCCGGGGGTGATGGAGAAGGTTGAGAAGGCTCCGCAGATGGTTGTTGACTGTTAGGTGGTATGATCTTTATTCGTGATTGGATCTTTGCCTTATTGTATAGCTCTTCAAGGAACTTAGGTATCATGCTGTTAATCTTGTCTTGTTTGGCCAGCTCCATAGCCCTATCCTTGACCTGATCAAAGGGCATCTGTACGCCACCCTTACGATCTATCATCTTGACGACTGCATAGGAACCATCAGGCAGTCGTATAGGATCGCTCACGTCCCCTACAGCCATCTGCATCACGGTCATTCCTAGCTGTGGGTCTAACTCGTTCAACGACTTGTAACCCAGGTCGCCGTTCTTCTTGGCCCTTCCTGGGTTCTTGCTGCCATATTTGGCTATCACCTCTCTTAAGTCTTTACCATCTCGCAGGGCCTGGGCAGCATCAGCAGCCTGCTGCTCATTATCCGTCACCACTTGACCAAGCCTCAGCTGTTCCTGGGACTGGAATACTTGTGGATTTTGATTATAGAAGTTCCTGGCATCCTGCTCGGTTACTTTTATCTGAGGAGCCAGCATTTTATCGAGCAGCGCCATCACTCTGACTTGCTCACGCAGCTGGTCACCTGTCATATTCTGACCCTGAGCTATCTCTTCTATACTCTGGCCGGGGAAGGCTGTTTGCAGTTGTTGGAGAGCCTTTTGCATATCTTCATTGGACACCGATACTCCCCGCTTACGGGCCTCCTGCTCTATTAGCTTGGTGATCACCATATCACTGATCAAATCCTGGCCATACCTCTTCTCAAGCTCCTGATAGAACTCCTTGTTGGTGATCTTCTCCCCGTTAACTACTGCCACGATACCATTGGGGTCAAAGTCCGCTGTAGACGCAGTGGGGGCAGGAGTAACCCGGACAGTTGGAGCACCTGAAGTCTCAGGAGTACTACCAGGAGTAGGTGATGGCATCAGGGATATAGGCTCTGCTACTGTTGCTGCAGGTGTGGGAATCTGCTGAGGGGTCTGCTCTTGAGAGCTAGTGGAACCGCATCCAGTTATCAGGACTGAGAGAACGAGTGCGGTGGGGACGATACGTCCCATTACCTTACATACCTGCCTTCTTATACTCAATATGCCTACCTCCAGATGCTTAGCTCAACCTCACTACGTTACTTTTTATGGACTTGCAATGATAACCAGTAAACCTGGAAGATGTCAAAAACCTTGATGCTGGAGAAAAACATCATCCAAACATACATCATCCAAACATATATGTAGAACACTCATTGAGATCGAGGCAAAATAGTACGGAGTATATCTATAGCTTCCTGTAATACATCACTATTCACGTCCATAAAAGGCCGTAATCGTATGCCCTTCTCACCGCACTTAAGCAGTATTACTCCTGCCTTTAGTGCTTCATGGTGGACCAGGTCCCTCAGCTCATGGTTAGGCAGATCGAAAGCCACAAGTAGGCCTCTCCCTCGGATGTTGGAGATGGCAAAGCCCTCTTCACTAAGACCTTCGAGCTGCTGTAGGAGGAACTTTCCTTGGCGAGAAGCGTTCTCCAGGAGATTATCCTCAAGGATAACCTGTATGTAGCGTTGTCCTCTGACCATATCGACCAGATTACCACCCCAGGTAGAGCTTATCCTACTAGGCTCTACAAACACGTTATCCTCGACCTCATCCACCCTGCGGCTCACTGCTATACCACACACCTGCAGCTTCTTCCCAAAGACTATGATATCTGGCATGACACCTAGTTGTTCAGCCATCCACCATGTTCCTGTCATGCCCATACCTGTCTGGATCTCATCGTAGATAAGCATCACTTCGCGCTCATCAGCAATCCTGCGTAGCTTCGCAAAGAATTCTGGTCTGAAGTGGTTATCGCCACCTTCACACTGCACAGGCTCTATAATGATCGCTGCAACATCATCCTGATACCTATCAAGAGCTGCCTCTATCTGGGCAACGCTCCTCTCCTCGGCTTCCTCAACCTCTGCGATGACCTCAGTGGTAACTGGGAAGCGTAGCTTGGGATTCTCGACTCTGGGCCAATCAAACTTTGGAAAGTACTTGTACTTACGAGGATCATAGGTGTTCGTCAGAGATAGAGTATATCCCAGCCTGCCGTGAAAGGCCTCCCTAAAGTGTATGACTTTAGTTCCCTTTTCTCCCTTGCCTCTTGCAAGGTTCTTCCGCACCTTCCAATCGAACGCTACCTTGAGAGCATTTTCCACAGCGGGAGCTCCACCAGCTACAAAGAACAGGTGCGGGAATTCCGGAGGAATAACGTATTTTGCCAAGGTCTCAACAAACTCAGCCATCTCAACAGTGTACACATCGGAGTTTGAAGGGTTGATCAATGCTATCTCTGCTATCTTGGCTACAAACTCAGGATCGCGCATCTTAGGGTGATTGTGCCCTAAGGGGGTAGATGAATAAAAACTGAACAGGTCTATGTAGCGCCTGCCAGTCGTTTCGTCCACGAGATATGAGCCTTGGCTTCTTCTGTGGTCATATACCAGCGGCAAACCATCCACAAGCATGTGGCGAGCCAAGCATGTGTGTACATCCGCAGGTGCTATCCTCACGGGATCAAAGCCCGTCCTCACAACTGTATCCATACCCTTTACCCCTATATTGAGATACTTATTAGATACTAAGCACCCCTAGTGATCCCCTCAGTGTATTATATGCTTGCTCTATTGGGTTTTATATAACCCGTGTGGGTAATAAATATAGGTCATAAGAGTTCCCTCACTCAGTAGGAGTCAGGCTTTTGCACATCAAGGGTTGAATTTCTACGGTATCCAGGTATACTTCTTGCCAACCCTTGGGAAAAGAGTATGAGGAGGGTCCAAGATGTTCACTCGGGTGCCTGTCAAACCTGTTCGCCTGGATTCTTATGAGGGAGTTGCCCCTGAGGAGCAATTATCTGAGATTCATAGGCTCAGTAACAAGTTCAAGGACGCCAGAGTGCTTCACGTAAATGCCACAGCTTTTGGGGGAGGAGTAGCTGAGATACTCAGCACGATGGTTCCCATGATGCAGGACCTTGGCATGCATGCAGAGTGGCAAGTCATTCGAGGTGCTACTGAGTTTTTCGAGGTAACCAAGGCATTCCATAACGCCCTACAAGGCATGCCTATCCCGGTTACACAGCATATGCTGGATATTTACCTACGCTACAGCAACATGAACGCTGATCTGTTCGATGAAGACTACGACTTTGTAGTGATGCACGATCCGCAGGTGGTGGCTATTAGGCGACTCTTAACGGAAAGAGGTGCGGGCACGAAGGGGTTCTGGATATGGCGATGCCATATAGATCTTACGGACGCTCAGCCCACGGTATGGGAATTTATAAAGCCCTACGTAGAATGCCACGATGCCGTTATCTTCACAATGGAGAAATATGTTAAATCTGGGCTGTCTGTTCGGCAAATAGCAATCATCCCTCCGGCTATTGATCCACTAAGCCCAAAGAATATTGAATTACCCGAGTCGACAATCCATGATGTCCTATCAAGGTACGGTATAGATCAGACTCGCCCACTTATATCTCAGATATCACGTTATGATCCGTGGAAGGACCCTCTTGGTGTGATAGATGTCTATAGACTGGCTAAGAAGGAGGTACCAGGGTTACAACTTGCCATGGTTGCTACACTAGCAAGCGATGATCCCGAAGGCATAGATTGGTTCGGGAAGACCGCCAGGCATGCTGGTGAAGACCCTGACATCTACCTGCTGGCGAGCACTAAGGATAACAGTGTCGATGTCAATGTCTTTCAAAGATCTTCCCAGGTTGTCCTTCAACGCAGTAAGCGTGAGGGGTTCGGTCTGGTAGTCACAGAGGCGCTCTGGAAGGGTACTCCAGTTGTAGGCACAAGCGCGGGCGGCATTCCAATGCAGGTTTTAGATGGAGTCAACGGATTCATAGCTGATAACAACGAACTGGCTGCTGAGAAGGTAATTTGGTTACTGAGAAATCCTGACGACAGGATAAGAATGGGCGCCGCCGGCAGGGAACATGTCCGTCAGCACTTCCTTATCACCAGATATCTACTTGACTATCTACGACTGTTCGACAAGCTGCATAGTGAGCGGTCGACAGAGATGGCTGCACCACAGGATGATCATCAACAGAAGGTGAAAGAATAATGATCTGTCGTATTGCTGCAACACCTTGCGGTTTTGTTGTATCATGTAAAGATCAAAGTGCATACCGGGCAAGAACCAACTAACTATAGGAATGGCCTAGAGCGTAAGCTACGAGCGTTAGCAAGCTCTCTCTACGCTATAGCCGTAATTCTTGTTCTGTTTGTGATCAATTACCCGCAATTACACTTAGCATCTAGTCGCGTTGGTGCAAATCTAATAATCCTGGGGGCTATTGTCTCTATAGTTCTCATTCACTTAGTGCCTTGGGATAACCTACCACGGAACCTGTTTCTCCTGATGCCTTTGAGCTCTATATCGTTGCTAGCAGGATTAGTCTACCTTACTGGTGGGGAGCAGAGTCCCTTTCAACCCCTGTATATGCTACCGGTGGTATTTGCTGCCCTCTACTATGAACTTACATCAGCCATACTTATTGGCTTGATGGTAGTAATTGCCGCTTTTACTCCTATGATCTACTCAGATGTATCCAGTCGCGGTCTGGTCGAGCAGGCAGTCCTATCGGTAGCATCGCTCGGAGCAACAGCCATAGGAGCCCTAATGAAGGGAGAGATCATTCGCCTGCGTCACAGAGAGCAGATTTTACGCAGCAATCTAGAGGATGTATGGACTCGTAGCCGTCAGCTACAGCAGGAGACTGAGCTAGAGCGTAGCCGCAGGATGCAGTTAGAAGCTGTCCATGCCGTAGGGCAGGATGTGCTAGCTGTGCTATCTCCGGAGAATGTACCAGATGTAGTAGTAAGTGCGATCCATAGAAATCTTGGATATGACGCTGTTATATTGGCACTTACTACTGAGGATTCCTCCGAGCTTAACATCGTGGCCAGCCATAGAACGGACGGCAAAAAGACTGTCGATGGCAATATCAATGATCACCCGCTTATAAGTAGGTCATTACGAGAACGCAAGAGTGTCTACTCGAATAACCTTTTACAGGAGAAAGGAGTAGGAGGAGTTGCATGTCCCAGAGCCAGGTCGATGGCAGTTGTCCCTATCATAATAGACGACCATCCCGGAGGGTTTCTAATTATAGAGAGCCGTAGGGAGAGCGCATTTGATACTTCTGCTATAACTGCTTTGGAGTCGATCGCTGATTACGCATCCTTAGCCCTACGCAATGCTGAGTGGTATCGCCAACTTTCAGAGAAAGCCTCCAGGGACCCTCTAAGTGGCTTTCTCAACCATCGCGCATTTGTAGAAAGGGTTGCGGAGGAGATCGAGCGCTCACGTCGGCTTTACACAGGTCTTTCCATACTATTCTTCGATCTCGACCACTTCAAGCAAGTCAACGACACCTTTGGACATGAAGTGGGTAATAAGGTTCTCAAGGAGATGTCGAGAGTAGCTCGTCAGACGCTAAGATCCATCGACGTACTAGGGAGGTTCGGTGGCGAGGAGTTTGAAGCTATTCTCCCTGGAGCATCAATAGATGACAGCAAAGCTGCAGCAGAACGTCTGCGATCAGCTATATCTGGGCACCAAGTGGTTCTTGAGGATGGTAGAAAGATAACACTTCAGGTATCCGTAGGAGCATCCACTTATCCTTTTGATGGGATCACCCCAGAAGAGCTCATCCGCAATGCTGATGCGGCTCTCTATGAAGCCAAACGTAGGGGTCGCAACAAGGTCGTGCACTATGCAGACATGAGACAAGATCCACAGCTTGAACCCATGGGTGCATACTAGAAAATACATGCATCAAACGTCCCCTTATCTGCTAGCATATCTTTGAGCTCTTAAAACCGAGACGTTGGAGGGAACATGTCTCAGCAGGATAATCCGAAGTATCTGTGGTGGAATCATAGGCTTATTCCTTGGGAAGAGGCTACGGTTCATCTAACCGATTACTGGTGGGCATCAGTCACGGCTGTATTCGAGGGTATAAGGGGCTATTGGAACAATGCCGAAGGCGAGATGTACATCTTTAGGCTCGAAGATCACGCTCGCAGGCTCGAACAGTCCATGCAGCTGATACGTATGCCAAAAGAGTTCACCGTGGACGAAATATGTCAAGCCACAATAGACCTGGTTAGGGCCAACGCTTATAGGGGAGACATCTATATCATGCCCTTGGCATACGCGGTAGGCAATAAAGCTTTTAGCGTAGTTGGTGATAGAACCACGGAGATGTTCATCTACTCTAGACCTGCGGTATCAAGATTAGAGGAAGATTTTTCCTTACATGCTTGCTATAGCTCTTGGACACGAATTAACGAAAGAGTCCTGCCTCCGCGCATCAAGGCGTTGGCCAACTATCGTAACAGCCAGCTGGCATCCAGCGAGGCTACTATGAACGGTTACGATACAGCCTTATTCCTCAATCCCGAAGGTAAGGTTGCCGAGGGTACGGGATCATGTATATTCTTCGTTCGTAAGGGCAAGCTCATCACACCGGACATCACCAGCGGAATACTTGAAAGTATTACACGAGATACCGTTATACGTCTGGCAAGTGAGGTCCTGGGCCTCGAAGTAGAGGAAAGGGTAGTGGACCGTACAGAGACCTACCTAGCAGACGAAGTTTTCCTTTGTGGTACGCACGCCGAGATCACACCCATAGCTTCGATTGATCGACATGAAATGAAGCACGGAGCCCCTGGACCCATAACTCGTCAATTACGCGACGTGTACCGAGAGGTGGTTTATGGCAGAGACTTCCGATACAGACAATGGCTCACACCTGTTGATATGAACGTCAGGGTAGAGCAATAGTATATAGGTAATACAAGCAATGAACTTTCGTAAACAGGCTGTTCTTGCCGGCATAGCTTTTGGGGTGATTACTTCGGTTACAGACATAGCTGTAATGCTGTTGACCATGCCCTCACCTTCATCCAATCAAGTGGCGGCAGGGGATATAGGTACGCAGTGTGTTAATCTCATAGTTACTATGATCTTCTACACCGTTTGTGGTTACATGGCAGCTGGGCTTACCAGAGACGTGTATCAGGGACTAAGAGCTGGAGGAATTGCTGGTGTAGTCACATCCATCATCGATAGCATCGCAATTACTGCATTAGGAATCATGCCCTTTACTTTAGAGATTATACTAACGCAGCTGCTATTTATTGCGGTGCTTAACGTACCAATAGGTCTGGCTTTAGGTTACGTGGGGGGCACCTACAGTGCCCCCAGAAACACCACATAATGGTCTGTGGGAATGCGCTTGCTTGTAGAGGGTCTTGTCAATGCCCTACACCTCATAATTACCTTTGACACTCTCACTTATGAGATAGCAATTTTATCCTTAATAGTTTCGGGAGTAGCCACCTTCGCAGCAGCTGCCATAGGTATACCGCTTGGTATAGCCTTGGCGTTTAGAACACTTCCTCTCAAGAGGCTTATAGAGGCGGCGATTAATACCAGTATGGGACTTCCCCCTATACTTGTAGGTCTCCTGATTGCGTTGTTCTTGTGGCGGTCTGGCCCGTTAGGCGATTTAGGGCTAATCTACACTCCAGTAGCCATGGTAATAGCACAGTTCTTGGTGATCTTGCCTATAACCACCAACCTCACACGCAGCGCCATACTCAGCTCCAATTACGAACTCATAGAAGCTATGCGTACCGATGGAGCTTCGGAGCTTCGCATCAGCTACGAACTAGTCAGGCTGCTTAGACAGCAGATAGTAGTAGCAGTAGCTGCAGGATTTGGGAGGGCAATAGCTGAGGTAGGGGCTTCACTTATAGTGGGCGGCAATATCCTGCATTACACTCGAGTGCTAACCACTGCTATAGCGCTTGAGGTCAGCAGGGGCAACTTCGATCGTGCCATAGCACTTGGCATCATACTTCTACTGATAAGTCTAATAGTGAATTTGTTTCTCCTGGCTTTGGGGAGCAGATCTATTCCTTTTCCATCTCGGCTCAGCGCCAGTTAGAAATCCAAACAACAAGAGGGGTTGGATCTTGGTATCCCATCTACCAGAATCGTTAGAACAATATCCATTGCACATTAGCACACGCACAACACGCGGGTGATCGAACATGGTACATATCAGAATCGATAATCTCGAAAGAATCTATCCCTATTGTTGTTGAGCTATTGCTCTTATCCTGTTGACACGATCCTTGATCGATGGGTGAGAGTGCAGCAGTACTTTGGTTATCAGCGGTGGATCTGGGTCCACCAAGTTGGATTTTTGCAGTCGCTGCAATGCCGACACTAGTGCTTCAGGCTTGCGGGTTACGCGTACAGCGTACTCATCCGCGGCGTACTCTACTCTTCTAGAATAGGCATTAACCAGAGGCATCTCTACCAAAGTAATCAGCTGCAGAAGTAGACCTAGCAACGGCATGTTTGCAGGAGATGATAGTTCTTTGTCTCGATATTTAGAGGGCAAAAGACGAGTAGACACAGGAAATATACGAGACAATAAGAACATCGATATGGTTGTGGCGAGGCCACTTATGCCAACCATCTTCCATGTGTCACGTCTAACTTGATGACCTAGTTCATGAGCTACAACAGCTTCTATTTCGTCCTTTGAAAACTGGTCCAGCAGGGTATCAGCCAGTACTATGCGACGATTCCTGCCTAGACCAGTGAAGAAAGCGTTGGACTTCTTGGTACGTCGACTCATATCCATGCGCATAACGCGAGAGATCTCCACCCCTTCTCTGGAAGCTAGCTGTCGTAGCTCACTCTCCAAATCGGGGTCTTTTATGGGCTCGTATTTATTGAACAAAGGGGCTATGAGCACGGGAAAAAGTTCTGAAAGCAGTGCTGTGAAAGGCAGCATAGCTGCTGAAACTATCAGCCACCAGCGGTGCGGCCATCTCCTCACGACCTGATAGAAGGAAGTTATCAGGGGTACGCCGAAAGCTACAGAGAGACCATGAACCTTTAGCTGATCCAGCAGCCAATGTCGTAAGCGTTGTGTACTGAGGTTATACCGCCATTCCAGGATATAGCCTGAGTAGAAGGCTATTGGTAAAGATATCAACCAATCTAGTGTTGACAAGATGGTTACAAAAGCCGGCAAGCGCAACCTAGAGGGAACCTTCCCATCAAGGGCCCTCCATAGCAGTACCGGCAGGCCAAGCAGTATAGCCAGGATATTTATAAAGATCCCAGCTAGAGTGGAGAATACCCATAAGAGCTCTTTCTGACGGCTGTACTTTATTGCCTGCTGGAGCTTGTCTGATTCTCCCATACGCCCTCCACGATCTTTGCTACATCCTTCTGTGATGTTATATAGCGAGCACTAGGATATAGCAAACAGACACCTCCAAGAGGCATGGTTCCTGCGAAGTATGCCCCGGAGGTGATAAGGATGCCACAAAACTATGAGCAGGATTATAGGGTCATAAGCTCTCAACTCTCTCAGATACCTAATGAGGTGCTGCAGGAGCTAGGGGGAGAAGAGGCCGAGATTGCATCCATGGCAGCTGCTGGCATTAGCCTCGAAGATGTGTGTAAACAGAAAGGGATGCAACCCGATCAGGTATGGGCAACACTTCATAGGGCTTTGGACCGTCTACAAGGTACCAGGTGGGCAGTTGGTCCGAGCGGAGATATTCGTCCTCTTGATGCCGACGAGCTAGGGCATCCCAAGGAAGGCATCTAGGTCGCAGCAGTCTTTGGTATACTCCTTGCTCATGAAAATACTTGTCAGTGAGGAGTACAAGCAAATGGGTTTTTATCGTGACTTTGGAGATCTGATAAGTCTGCGTGAAGCACTCAATAGGCTTATAGAAGAGCATAGAACTCCCAGTAACCAAAGGGGAGATAGGCCGCAGCTCGTACCTTTGAATATATACGAGACCGATAACTCTGTAGTCATCGAAGCACCAATGCCAGGTGTAAAGCCGGAAGATATAGAGCTAAGCTTTGCCAGTGGGGTGCTAACAATCAAGGCCAGTCCAAAGAGCGTAAATACCGGTCGCAACTATTTGGTTCAAGAGTGGCAGAGCAGTCCTTATTTTCGTAGCCTGCAGCTACCAGAAACTATAGATGTAGACTCAGCGAGCGCTTCTATAGAGGACGGCATACTAAGGATAAACTTCGATAAGAGGAGAAGATCGGAACCTAGGAAGATTCAGGTCAAGATAGGAGGATAAATGGCGCTTAAAGATAGAGAAGAAGCAACTGATCAACATGATCGCCCACGACCCAAGGATAGGTTGGATGGTGAGGGATCTCCTCATGAAGACATGATAAGCTCAAGGCGCATGGCCAGGGAGAGCGAACCACCAGATGCGCCCGTGGGCGATATCACTAATATGGATGTGTTCAGTAAAGAAAGTTACACTGAACATCCTGAAACAGACCCTTTCTTGGATGAGGATAAAGAGGAGAATCGCGATGACGCAAAATCCTAAACCCGAAGACAGCTTCACACATGATCTTAACCCTCAGCCTGAGGCAGGATTCAATTATGGGGACCTAGGGGCAGACACTACCCAGGGAAGACCTGCAGCAGATTATAAGGATCTGGTTGAGCGTCTTAACTGGCTCAGGAAGGATGAGTTGGAGCAGTTACCGATTGTACCTGAGGGAACTCGCTTAGAGCAGGGCAAGACCTACATCGATCTCATGGACTTGGAGAAGGGCGAATTTACAGCTATGGCAAATCAAACTGCGCCACATGCCTCAAGGTTAGTGGCTAAAGACGCTGCACCTTATGAGCTATGGGACAAATTGCTTGAAGCTGGAAGAAAAAAGTGAGTTTCCAGGAGACTAAGGAGGTTAAAAATGGCAGGAGAGAGTAAAACAACTACCGATCACGAAACCATTCGACGCTGGGTGGAAGAGCGCGGAGGCAGACCAGCTACCGTTAAGGGTACCGAGGAAGGGGATGAAGCTGGTGTGCTTAGAATAGACTTTCCAGGCTACGGCGATGACGAGAAGCTACAACCTATATCTTGGGAAGAGTTCTTCCAGAAGTTTGAAGAGAAGCAATTGGCCTTCCTTTATCAGGAGGAAACGAGCGAAGGCAAGGAGAGCCGATTCTTCAAGTTCATCCGACGGTAGCTAGCTCTTCTTCCCAATGCATACTTACTCAGCTATCATGATCCTGGGAAGCTATCTTCCCAGGATCAGTTTAACTCAAAATTCACACAGTCAGGAGGATGCATGGCCGAGGCATTTACCTTTCAAGCAAATGCATTTCAGCAAGACCCCGGCAAAAGTCCCACAAGGAGGAAGGTGCTTGTAACCGGAGCTGCAGGCACCATCGGGCGTTATTTTGCAGAGCACTCCAGCAACATTTACGATCTAAGGTTGATGGTAAGGAAGGAGGAGGATATCGAGCAGCTCCGGGCCTTTGGAGAGGTTGTAGTAGCTCAACTAACCGACCTAGAGCGCCTCAAGGAGATATGCCAGGGGATAGATACAGTCGTGCACCTAGCGGCTAACCCGGATTCCGAGGCTACATGGAGCCAGCTCCTGGAACCTAACATTATCGGGACTTACAACATCTATGTAGCGGCAAAGAGCGCTGGGTGCAGGAGAGTTATCTTTGCTTCTTCGATCCATGCGGTCTCAGGTTATCCAAAGGGAGTACAAGTCAAGATCAACGACCCTGTCAACCCTGGCGACCTGTATGGCGTCACCAAATGCTTTGGAGAGGCTCTCGGGAGGTACATGGCAGAGCAGGAGGGGCTATCCGTTGTAGCTATCCGCATCGGTGCGTTCCAGCCAGTCGAGAGGATGCGTGCTGAGTGGAGCACGAGAGTAATGGATGCCTTTGTATCACAACGAGATCTCCTGCAGCTCATCCATAAAGCTATAGAGGCTGAGCATCTCAAGTTCGCTATCCTCCACGGCTTGAGCGCCAGCCTCTACAATAAGATGGACATCTCGGAAACATGTGAGCTAGTGGGATATGAGCCCCAAGATGATATAACCACTATAAATCCCAAGCTAGCCCCATTAGACCTTGTCAAATCGCTTAGTACTCACAGCAGAGCATCTGGTATAGCCTCAGGTCTTAGAGAGGACTTGTAGTCCTTAGGACACCACCCCTTTAATCTCAGGGAGTTACTTACCACGCTTACCGAGCTCAACCCCATAGCTGCTGCAGCTATCATGGGGTTGAGCAACCCATTCCATCCACCAGAGCCCGCAAAGAATGGATAGAGCACTCCGGCTGCCAGAGGAATGAGCACGATATTATAGATAAACGCCCAGAAGAGGTTCTGCTTTATAATCCTCACAGTTGCCCGAGAAAGCTCCAACGCATCTACTATCAGCTTAAGGTTAGGAGACATCAGAGTTATGTCGGCTGATTCCATTGCTATGTCCGTACCACTGCTCATAGATATTCCCACATCAGCTAATGTCAAAGCTGGGGCATCGTTGATGCCATCCCCAACCATCGCAACCTTCTTACCTTTGTCTCTTAGAGACTTTATCACTTCGGCTTTCTGATCAGGTTTCACCTCGGAAATAACCTGATCCACACCCAGCCTACGCGCTATTGCCTCGGCTACTAGCCTGTTATCACCAGTAAGGATCAAAACTTCCTTTCCGATATTCCTCAGGCTCTTAACAAGGGAGAAACTCTCAGGCCGTAGTTCATCCTCCACAGCTATAACTCCCACCAATTGGTCATCAACAGCGACCATTATGGGAGTAGCACCCCTTGCAGCCACATTCTCCACTACTGTACTGTAGGAGTCTACAGCTCTATCTCCAAGCATCTCGGCCATCATGCGAGGGTTACCTGCGAGCACCTGCTTGCCCTCAATCTCCGCTCTCACTCCGCCACCAACTATGGCCTCGAATTTGCTTGGCTTAGTTATGCCGATATTATTACGCTGAGCATGCTCTACAATCGCCCGAGCCAGCGGGTGTTCGCTCAGCACCTCTGCAGAGGCAACTATTCGCAGTAGCGAGACTGCATCAAAGCCATTCACTGGTATTACATCGGCCACCACAGGCTTGCCCTTCGTCAGCGTGCCGGTCTTATCTAGCACGAAGGTATCGACCCTTGAGAGTGCCTCCAGAGCAATGGCATCCCTAACGAGAATACCCATCTGAGCGGCCCTACCGGTTGCAACTATAATCGCAGTAGGAGTAGCTAGTCCCAGAGCACATGGACAGGCTATTATGAGGACAGCTATGAAGTTGAGCAAAGCCATAGTAAGCCTGGGTTCAGGACCAAACACCAGCCAGATAATGAATGTTACCAGGGCTATACCTATCACTGCAGGCACAAAGTATCCCGCTATAACATCTGCCAGCCTCTGTATAGGAGGCTTTGATCCTTGTGCTTGCTCGACCAGTCTCACTATCTGGGCAAGCAGCGTCTCACTCCCCACACGAGTGGCTCTGAAAGCAAATGAACCGCTTTGGTTTATGGTTCCGGCAAACACCTGAGAGCCAACTGCTTTGTCGACTGGTATTGACTCCCCGGTTATCACCGACTCGTCAACCACGGATCTGCCACCAGTGACAACCCCATCTACCGGGATCCTTTCACCAGGTCGTACTATTACTATGTCTCCCGGCACCAGCTCGCTCACAGGCACCTCAACCTCCTGGCCTTCCCTCATGACCCTGGCAACCGGAGGCTGAAGATCCAGTAGCTTCCTGATCGCATCCGAAGCTTTACCCCTGGCTCTCGACTCCAGAGCCCTGCCAAGAAGCACCAAACCTATGATTATCAAGCCCGTATCGTAGTACACATGGGGAGTTTCGCCCATCATGGCGAAGACCCCTGGAAATAGCGTGACTAGTGCGCTATAGATAAACGCCGCGGCGGTACCTACCGCGATAAGGGTGTTCATATTCGCATTTCTGTGAAGTGCCGATCGCCACGCAACTTTGTAGAAGGTCCAACCTGTCCAAGCTTGTACTGGTAGCGTTATTAGCAGACCAAGCCAGTTGATCGCTTTAGGATCTATAGCTTGAAGCACAGAGAGGTAGTCCCTCATTGAGAGGAACATCAGAAACAGTCCAGACACAAGGCTAACAACAGCCTTCGTGATTGTATTTTTGTACTCCTGCTGATGATCAGTCTGAAAGACTTGCGTTTGGGCAGCGTCTACGGGCCTGGCCTTATAACCTGCATCCTCTACGGCCTTGATCATCTCCTGTGGGGCCACCACCCCAGGCACATACCTTACCAAGGACCTGGATGTAGCAAAGTTCACATCTGCAGACAGCACTCCTGGGAGATTAGCAAGAGCCTTTTCTACAGCCATGACACAGGAGGCACAAGTCATACCCTCAATCTGCAGTTCAACGGTAGCTTCCGGTACATCATAACCTGCGTTTCTAACGGCTTCGGCTATCTGCAAGGCAGACACTGGTGCTCCCAGCCTCATAGAGGCTTTACCGGTTGCCAGGTTGACATCTACAGCCTCTACGCCAGGCAACTTACTTATTGCCTGTTCCACATGGCGCACACAGGAGGCACAGGTCATGCCTTCAACTGGTATAGTTAGATTCTTTTCCTCAGAAGTGGTGGCCATGAATTCATTTCCTCCTTCCACAGGTACATACATCGCCACAGGTGCACACAGCACCATGCTTGCTTCGCCATCTGCCAACCTTGGCCCTGTTGCCACAGATCTCCATAGAGCACCACACTCTCTTGCCGTTGCGTGAGGCATCGTAGAATACGCAGTCGCATCCAAGGCACTTGCGTACCCTTTGCCAGCCCCCCGAAGTTATCATGTCAGCCACCAGCAGATAGAGCTGTATAATGGGACTTCCGTTGCTGCTTATAGCCAAGCGTCCATCAATGATCTCCAGAGTGGCTGGATGAGTCTGTAGATAGCTGTTGATCCGACGGGCCAGATCATCGGTTGTAAGCTCGCCCTTTAGGTTTGCTCTTAACATCCTCCCGATATCGCCAGCTTCGATAAGATCCTGCTGGGTGCCGATAAAGCCAGTGGTCCTCTCAAGCTCATCAGGAGAAGGGTTCTGTCCATGCCGTATAGAAGGAGTGTTCAGGAGATCCACCAGGCACTGAGGATTTGTAGAGCTGATCGCTATTGCATAGGCTGAATTTACATGCTCCATAGTTTTCATGTAACTATCATAATAGTATTTAGTGGTTACATCAAGGGTGGCAATTATGCTTATTGGGGATCAAACTGTTATACTCGAGCAAGCAAGTATTACTAATTGGTACGACTTGAGGCCACAGAGGGTAGGATATGATCCGTATCAACATCGACCCTATAATGTTTCAGCTAGGCCCATTGGCGTTTAGCTGGCATGGTTTGTTTACTGCAATCGCGGTAGTGGTAGCGGTTTGGCTGGGATTAAGCCTTGCACAAAGATATAACGTAGACCAGGAGAAGCTCAGCAATCTGATCATATGGATAATAGTGGGGGGAGTTGTTGGCGCTCGCCTGATGCACGTGCTAGACCATTTATCCTATTACAGTCAGAATCCTATCGAGATAATAGCCGTTTGGAAGGGCGGGATTGCAGTATATGGCTCATTCATCGGTGGTATATTGGCAGGTCTTATAGCAGCCAGGTTATATCGACTACCTGTATGGCCTTTGTTGGATGCTGCGGCTCCCGCCATGCTTGTTGGTCAGATGATAGGCCGTATCGGTTGCCTAATTAACGGGGATGCATGGGGAGAACCCACCAACGCAGGTTGGGGCCTTGTATACGTTAACCCTGGTGCACAGCTCCCCTCTTCCCTTATAGGTGTGCCAACACATCCCTATCCCGTCTATGAGATAGTGGCTTGTGGCATCCTGCTTGTCATAGTGTTCTATCTATGGCGCAGAGTGCAGGTCCCTGGTGTGACTTTTCTAGTAGCTGCCATAGGTTATGGCGTAATCAGGTTCGGACTGACCTACTTCCGACAGGAAACGATCGTTGCCTTTGGGCTTCAGGAAGCACAAATCATCGCGCTCGTTACTATCGTGCTTTCTCTCATACTTTTGGTAGTCAGGCTAGGGATCAGCAGATCAAGCTATACGCTTACCACTTCAGAACAGAGTAGATAAGAGGAGAAGATGAGTCAGAGCAGAAGAGCAACTCAAACCAACAGGGCTGCCCTGGTACTATCACTAGTCGTTGTGGTAGTAGCCGTTGTTATAGTGGCGCTACTAATAATTCTCAACAGGCCAGCATCTACGACACCTGAATCAGCTCCAAATAGAAACCAAGTAGCTGTGCCCACAGGTGTTCCGGCTGAAGGTAACGTGATGGGTGATCCTAATGCCCCGGTCACAGTAGAGGTCTGGGCCGACTACCAGTGTCCGTATTGTCGCGATTTTGTTATGGGGCCT
The DNA here is from genome assembly GCF_059335935.1 of Thermobaculum sp. T2p. Classification (NCBI taxonomy): domain Bacteria; kingdom Bacillati; phylum Chloroflexota; class Chloroflexia; order Thermobaculales (SeqCode); family Thermobaculaceae (SeqCode); genus Thermobaculum (SeqCode); species Thermobaculum sp. T2p. Next base: position 19,925 of record NZ_JANZYQ010000011.1, on the reverse strand, counting down.
GAGGCACAGCTTAAGAAGACCTTGATTCCTGAAGGGAAGGTGAAGCTAGTGTACAGAAACTTCGCCTTTATAGGGCAGGAGTCTGTAGATGCCGCAGCCGCTGCTTATTGTGCTCAGGATCAGGGCAGGTTCTGGGATTACAACTACAAGCTGTTCTCTGAGCAAGGGGCCGAGAATTCTGGAACCTTTAGCAAGGCTAACCTGATAAATTTTGCCGGCGCCCTGGGATTGAACGTTGCCCAGTTCAGGTCCTGCCTAGATAGTGGGAAGTATCTGTCCAAGGTACAAGCGGATACTCAGGAGGGAAGATCCAAGGGCGTACGGGCAACCCCAACTATCTTCGTTAACGGAGAGAAAATAGAGGGATTACCTAGCTACGAGCAGCTGGTGCAGGTCATCAATTCGGTTCAGAGTAAGTAGGGTAAGGTCTATGTGGCGCAACATAATTATGTTGGCTCTGTCAATAGCGGGCACAGCCGTAGCAGCTTACCTCACTTGGGTCCATTACAGCGGCAATCTTGCACTATGTCTGGGGACAGGAGGATGCGAGAAGGTGCAGACCAGTGCCTACTCGGTAGTCATGGGTGTGCCGGTGGCACTCTTGGGTCTTCTGATGTACCTAGCCCTGGACGTACTCTTGGTGTGGCTGTTCTTGAGTAAGGATAATGTTTTGCCAGCAGTTGCGATATTTGGTATCTCGCTGGCAGGTACGCTTTATTCTGCATATTTGACCTATCTGGAGCTCTATGTGATTCATGCTATATGTCCTTGGTGTGTCACGTCTGCGGTCATAATAACGCTGCTATTCTTGTTCTCGACAGCCGAGATGTCCAAGTTTTACAGAGGCGAGGCGGTCACCGAAGGCTAGCGCTTTCTCGCACGATCGCGAGCTGCACGCAATCTTGATAACCTTTCATCCCTAATAGCGGTCTCCTCTCCTTCCTCCGCCAAGCTCCCTAAACCACCTGAGGTGTTGTTATGTCTATCAATAGTGGTGCCAGCTCTGCCGGCACTCCAAACAGTCCCTAACCTGCGAACATCTAGCATCTTTAGGAGTTCAGAGCTCAGCCTTAGCCTTCTGAAGGCTACCTCCAGCAGCAAGCACAGCAAGGAGGCGAGCAGCAGCGGCCACCAGAGATCTACTTTCGAATAGGACCTTGCATTAGACCTGAATATCTCCTGAGGAGCTTTCAGCTTACTACCTCCAGTTGCTGAGGATAAAGCTTCCAGGGTAGCTGTATTCAAGCCAAAGCTCTTGTATTCAGGGGAGTAAGGTACGATGAAGCCTGATGTAGGGGCAGTCAAACTTCCGGTGGGAGTGCTTAGGGTCACAGATGTTATGTACGAGCCCGGAGCAGTCGTTTGCAGCTTGCCTTCATAATGTCCTGGTGCTGTTTGCTCGAGGCTTACCTCGTGGGTTTGCCCGCCCGGGGCAGCTATCACTGCCCTGGCCTGAGCCCCATTAATAAAGCTACCACTTGGATTGATAGCATCTACAGTCACAGAGGTATAACCGCTCTCATAAATTGTCGACACCTGAACGTTCTCGGAAGATCGCGGCATTACCCAATCCACAGCCTGCTGCCATAACCGAGCATATTGCTGGGTACCCAGCCAGCTTTTACTCCATCGTCCACCCGCATCTGAGGTCCATGCTACTGCCCTGCCTAAACCATATTGCCATTGAGCCAAGACTGGATCCTTCTGAGGCGACACCAGCGCTACTGTCGACCCCGGCTTTGGGAAAGTGGCGACGTACCCTAGGAGAGGAGGTGTGCTATCTATACCTTGCAGTATCGGGCTAGGTGCATAGCTAGAGGGATAGAACTGCCTCTCCTGAATGTAAGCCCTCATATGTTTTTGAGTTTCCTTCAGTACTATCTGCGGTATGTCTGCGCTATCTCGGGTGTTATAGAAGGTGCCGCCACCCTTCTCAGCTATGGACTTGAGTAGTTGGGCCGAGCCTCCAGCTGCGGATACGGTACTTATAGTGATACCATACTTCCTAGCCTTAGCTATCAGCTGATCATAGTTACCTACATTGCTCCAGCCGTCGGTGAGCAATATCACATGCTTGTTCTTGGCTTTGACATTGATCAGAGAATCAATGGCTTCAGCTAATCCTCCATAGATATTAGTGCCACCACTGCCCTGGATACCAGCTACTTTCTCAGCTATGGAACTTTTGTCCGTTACAGGCTCGGGGCGGATCACCCAACGAGGGGCAGTGTCGAAAGCTACTACACCGAAGATGTCGTTAGGGCCTAAGGTCTCAGAACTAAGTATCGCTGACTCCTTAGCTATATCTACCTTAGGGATGCCTCCAGGATATTGCTCGAGGAGCTTTGAGCCTTCGCAATGGCATGCAGCCATACTACCGGACTTGTCTATGGCCATTACTACCGCAACCTGAGGTTCTTTATCTGGATTTCTAATCTGGGAATCCACGGGCAGTGTCTGCTCCAGGGGGGTGTTGAAGTACCCACCGAGAGCAAAAGCTCTGTCGCCACCAAGCACCACCAGTCCCTTCCCAAGGTCATGTACGTATACCTGAAGGGTCTTCCCGGCATCTTGGAGAGAGTTAGCCGGTACGTTTACCAGAATCACAGCATCATATTTGGCCAGCATAGATATATCTTTGGGCACGTCATCGCTATTGACGACATCCACTACGAGCTTTCCTGCTCTTAGAGCTGCAACAAGTCCACTAGCCTCTCCTTGGGATCCTTCTGCCACTAGCACCCTAGACGGGGCCTCGACATACGTGAAGCTAGCAGCCCTATCGTTCTGGGAGATCTCATCTTGCGCCGCTTCTATTCGAGCCTCCCATTTATGCACGCCCTGGACCTGCCCTGGAAGGGGTACCACAAAAGTATTCTTCCCGGCTTTAAGGTTTACATCAGAGCTAACGATGCTCTTGTCGCCGTCCAGCACCGTCAGTTTAGCCCGCTGTTGAACGGTACTACTTACTACTATCTGCAAGCTGAAGCTCTGTCCTGGTTTGACCCTTGCAGGTGCTTTGACCGAATCAACCAAAGCATCAGCTTTGGGAAGTTGAGATACCGGGTAGTAGTCCACTGTCACCCCAAACGTCTGAGCAAGGCGAGTCACCTCCTGTATATCGCCCACATTGTTGTTGCCATCACTGAGCAGGACTATCTTTTTGGAGGAGTCCGCAGGAAACATGGAGAAGGCGAGTCGCATAGCTGAAGGGATGTCCGTTGCGGTTGAATCAGGGCGAGACAGAAAATCAGGCAGCTTGCCATCAGAAGAAGTAAGTGAGTCTATCAAAGGTTCCTTCCCAAATACCACCACTCCTAGGTCCACATCCTGGCCAGCTAATTGATAAGTCTTGCGCACGAACTCTTTTGCCCTCGCTACACCCTCTGGTCCGACGCTATCGGAGGCATCGACCAGGAACACAACGCCCAATCTGTGACTTGGTAAGCGCAAGTACAACCCAGATAGGGCAAGGATGAGACAAGTCAGGCCTACTACCCTAGCGGTTGCCACGAGGACTTTCCGCATCCTGCCAAGCCTCAGCACCCTAGCAGACAGCGGTACAATTGGCAGCAATAATAGCAGGAACAGGAACAGGGGGCTATCAAATCCTAGCCTCATGCGACCCTCCTCCTGCGAGGCATATGCCTACTAACGTACAGGGTCCATTCCAAGAAAAGCACAGTGAGCGCAATGAATGCCAGAGGGCGCCAACGCACTCTTGTGTTCGCAGGCGTTCGTTGCTCAGAGTTAGTAGTTGCATCCCCTGTAGACTCCAAGCTGGCATTAGCCCCTATGTTGGACTCTATTCGACTGCCAGCGTTGACCACGAAGCGCCTTAGTACATTACCTTCCTTATCCAGGACCTCGTACACTCCAGCCTGATACGTCTCAGCAAAGACTCCTGACGATACGGGATACAACTTACCATCAGGAGCTCTGACCGATCTCTCGTTCTGTCCCAGAGGCACCACTGTTCCTAGGGATAGGGATTGATTCAAGTCGCTCATGTTGGCTGGTCTCATGTAGTCCAGGATGTTACTTACGAGTATAGGGAAGGAAACCTGCAATGGCATATCAGAATCCTCAGGGGAGAATGCCAAGGCAAGCACTCTCCTGCCCGCATTATCACCCACAGCCATGACAGGCACATCTCCGGAATAAGCCAGGGGCGTCATCCATTCTGGTAGCGATATTCTGCGTGCGCTGGCGATAGATACAGTAGTCAAATCCACGTAGCGCAGCAGGGGATGATCCTCTTGAGCCGTGATCTGGAGAGAATCCAGTTGACCAGCAATGCTGAAGAGCTCATTGCCAGGGGTACCCATGAGTACTAGATTGCCTGTAAGTGGAAGCTTATCCGGCAAGCTGCCATCGAACACGTACAGGTCGTAGCCAGCGGGAACCTCTTTTGAGGAAGACTTGTACAGATCAACGTTCGGATAAAGGCTTAGCGCTTTCTGCAAGAACGGACTTTCCCTGCCGTAGAGCAAGACCTTTACAGGAGGAAGTGGATCTCGAAGGGTCCAAGCTCGATCATCCTTGGGCAGATCATCGCCTGGTGACAACCTAGCTTCTATCACATTGCCCACCGGCACATCATTGATCTCGATACCCGTGGATCTGTTTGATGGTAAGGTGATCTTTCTCGAGTCGTACAAGTCACCATCGACGAGCATACTTACATCGACTGTTCTCGGGGATCCATAGTTGGCGATCGATATCCACAACTGCACTCCGCTACTGCTATGTCTTGTGGCCATGGCTACTATGCCCGAGTTGCTACCATCACCAGCCACACGTTCTATGCGCACAGGATAGGGCATATCAGGAAGCGATTGTGCGTTATAGGCACCATCGGTAAAAAGAATTATAGTAGGGTTCCTCATCCTACTGGCGATGGACCTAGCCAGCAGGAAAGTATCACCTAGGTTATTCTCACCATAAGCCAGACTGATATTTCGAGCTGCACGAATTATCTCTCCTGTGTCAGTCGTAGGGCCTACAATCACAGAAGGTTGAGGGCCAGCTGTGACAAGGGCAGCAGAACTGCCATCTGGCAAGCTTTTAGCCAGGGCCTCTATCCTGCTGATTGCCATCTCTAGTCGATTGGGATTTACGTCTCTGGAGGCCATGCTGGTAGAGGTATCCAGGACAAGCACGACATCGCCATTGATGGATGAGTTGGTCTTCCACATAGGTCTGGCCATGGCTAATACCAGCAATGCTAGGATCAGCAGCTGCAGGAGAAGAAAGATATTGCGCCTCAACTTTTGCCAGGGTGCGTTGGCCTCTAGATCCTGAGCTATATTCCTCCACAGGAAGTTACTCGATACCACCACCCTATCAGGACGCGGTCGTAGTAAGTACATGACCACCAGAGGCAGAGACAGCAGCATTAGCGCCAGAGCCAAAGGGGTAGCAAAAGCCATAAGCCTTACTCCAGAACCTTCAGCCTGCGCAGATCGTCAAAGAGTATCTGCTCGATGTCCTGATCGCTGATCACTTGAAGATATGCTATTCCAACCATCTTGCAGGTATCCCTGATACCATTCAGCCAAGATTGCAGTTCCAGTGTATAGCGCTCCAAGGCATCGTTATCCGCTCGTATCGAGATCGCCTCTCCGGTTTCAGAATCTATGAGTTCTAATTGCCCATCAGCCAGCTGTGGCTCGATCTCATCCCGTGAAAGGACATGCAGGAGGACAACTTCAGAACCTCTGCCACGGAGCCTGCGCAAGCCCTTATGTATGTCTTCAGCCTCCATGAGATCACTAATCACTACCACCAGCTCGGTCCTTCTTAAACCAGAAGCCAATCTCGTCAACAATCTTTCAAGGTTGACCTTGCCTGCAGGCTGGCAGCTAGCGATCATATTTAGCAGCTCTCTGAATCCTACTCTACCTCGGAACCTACGAGATGAGGTATAACCCTGAGGGCTCGGCTCTACCAATACCAGGTTGTCCAGGTCATTGATGGCTACGTATCCAAGTGCAGCGGCGAGACTAGCAGCCATAGAGATCTTTGATGGCGTACCAAAGCCCATGGAGTTGCTCGTATCCAGCACCAACCGGACGGTCCTGTCTTCCTCCTCTTCCATCAACTTGACATACAGGCGATCGCTACGGGCGTACAGATTCCAATCCACCCTCCTGAGGTCATCCCCAGGCGAGTAATCTCTGTAATCAGCAAACTCTATGCTCTGCCCCCACTTGGTGCTGCGACGCTCACCTCTCATCCTCCCGGAATACCTGCCCCGATGCATCAGGGAAACGGAATCCAGCTTTCGTACCAGATCGGGAGTTATAACCGACGTTATATCTGTCAGGTCGAAGGATACATTGGTCATGCTATTAGATCCTGGTAAGTGAAGCCACGAGCGACTCTACTATGTCGCGAACGATACTCTCCGTTGAAATATTCTCAGACTCTCCTTCATAGTTGAGTATTATCCTGTGGCGCAGGGCCCAGGCAGCGATCTCGTTTATATCCTCTACTGCCACGTTGTAGCGCCCATCAAGCAAAGCTTTCACCTTGGCACCAAGTATCAGTGCTTGGGCACCCCTGGGACTTGACCCAAACCTGACGTATCTCTTCACACTTGCGGGCGCCGCAGGGTTATCAGGATGGGTCCTAAGGACAAGCTCAGAAACGTAAGACAGAACATGAGGGGCAACTGGTACATCCAGGGACAACATCCTCATCTGATTAATAGCATCGGCATCTGCTGCTTTCTCTACCGAAATGGTGGCAGGTGTAGTGGTTGTCTCCAGGATGCGCACCAACTCTTCAGGAGAGGGGCTGGGAACAAGCAGCTTGAACATGAATCGATCTAGCTGTGCCTCGGGAAGCGGGTAGGTACCCTCAAGATCGATAGGGTTTTGAGTAGCCAACACAAAGAAGGGCTCTGGCAGAGCATGAGTGTCGTTGCCTACGGTGACTGCGTGCTCCTGCATAGCCTGCAGCAGGGCGGACTGCGTCTTTGGGGTAGCTCGATTTATCTCGTCTGCGAGCACTAGGTTGGCAAAGATGGGGCCCTCCTGAAACCTGAAGCGACGGGCTCCAGAGGCATCCTCTTCCAACACATTGGTACCGGTGATATCAGATGGCATCAGGTCGGGTGTGAACTGGATGCGGCTGAAGTGCAGGTCAAGCACTTCGGCGAAGGTACGCACAGTCATAGTCTTCCCTAAACCAGGTAGTCCTTCCAGGAGGGCATGACCACCAGAGAGGATACATATCAGGGTTCCCTCTACAAGCTCCCTCTGGCCGATTATCCTTTTGGAGACCTCACTAAGTATGCGTTGAGCTATATTGGTGAAATCATCCGGTGAGATAGAAAGTCTATTCGTCATTTGTTCCTCTGCCCTCGAGATTTACCATCCTCTCCTGATGGCGCTATCTGATCGAAATACTCCCTCACGTAGTCCTTTAGTGAGACCGGTATATACTTATCTTCCAAATACGAATAGGCTGCCTGGCTATAGTCGGCGTAAGCCTCGGAATAACTCCTGTTCGCACGATTCTTGGCTCCCTGGCCCACGCTTGTGCCCTCCTGATTTCCAGAGGAGTTCGCCCCTACCCTCACAAGTTTCTTCCCCTTGCTATCTATTCTCGATGGGGCATAAACGGGCATGTCCTTAGGTAAGGGGGTAGTACCCTTATTGGCCCCGCCAGCTATTCCACCTTGGCCACTCTTATTACCCTGACCGACACCAGTCCTGGCTCCCCCTCCGGTTCCACCAGTGGTGCTCGATCCGGATAATCCTTGTCCAGTACCCTGATTGCTGTTAGTTTTGGCTCCCTGACCGCTTCCAGAAGAGGCATTACCCTGCTGGTTATTGCTCTGAGAAGTGTTGCCTCCTGAGGATGACTGATTACCCGAGCTGGAAGCTGCCGCGTTCCGATCACCTGACTGTGCCAGAGACTGCCTGCTATCCTGGAGCTGCGACAGCGTTCGTTCGACGGCATCAGCTGTCGAAGCTCTGGATATCCCAGCTTCGATCTGCTGCTCTAGCGAACCCGATAGATTGCCGTTCATAGCTGATTGTCTGAGGGCGTTAGACAGTTCAGATGACAAGCCAGAGGTCTCGGAAGCAGCTCTCTGCAGTGCCTGCTTGATCTGCTGTTTCTCTTGAGGGGTACCGTCCTGTAGCTTCTGGTCAAGGGATTTCAGCTCTGCTTTTACCCTGGACGCGTCACGATCCCTGATAGCTTGTGCCAGATCGCTGGTGAGGGCAGAAGCTCCAAGAGCCGAAGCGGCCCTATCTAAGGCAGCTCGGCTACGAGCCGGACCGTCTATATTCAATTGCTGAATCTTCGCTTCCGACTCAGCTATTCTGGACACGGCCTCTTCCCTGGTGAGATTGCCTTTCTCAAGAGACTGCTGCAAGGCGTCCAGCTCCTGCAGGATCTTCCTGACCTCAGGATCGGTAGAGCCCAGCTTATTGAGATGCTCTACAGAATCCCTTATGCGCTGTGCTTGCTCGCGCTGTTCTATAGCAAGCTGTCTCTTGTCGCGCAGTACATCAAACTGAGGATTAGGTACCACGCCGTTCAAGACCAGTAGGAGGACGGCTGCAGCACACATCCCAGCCGCTATTTTCGGAAATCTGAGCCTGACCGCAGCAGACCAGGCGATATCTCGGCTGATGCGTGCAGCATCCGACATCAGCCTGTCGATCAGGACTCCCTGCGAGCCCTCAAAAGCGAGTGCAGAGCTCAACCTGGACCTCAGGCCAAGCTTCATCTCCGCTGCAGTGAGGACCCTTATCCTATCTACCGGCCATATGAAAGCTCCCACAAACGCCAGGATGCCAGCTGCCAGGGGGAGAGAAATGGCTGTAAGCCACAATTGGCCACCGTCCAGTAGCGGCCACAACCTACCTGCTAGCCCGATCATGCCAGCCAAGGCGAGTCCGGAGGCCAGCCCCCAGACGCCTGCATACACTGCACGGGCAGTTCTCACACGGAGCACCAGCCTGTTGGTCGCCCTCTTGATTATCCAAAGTTGATCAGCCGGCATCAAAATTCCCTTTCCGCAGCACCCCTTTGATCACCCTGAGTCAATGGCACATCTTCCATGTTTTCTGTAAGAGTATACCTCTCTGGGCGAGAAGGGTTTCTTGGGTTCCTTGCAGCCACAGGTCTCACGTTCCTGATGCTTAGCCACACGCACACCACGGACAGCGCTATGTATATGACGCTGTATATTATCCAGGGACTTGGTAGAGACAACGTAAATCTTCCCTGTGTATTCGGGTTAGCCAAATCCAGGTGTATCAGGAACAGATCGCCGTTGGCAACCAGAGCTGTCTCCGAGACTATCGCAGTTAGCACTGGGCTAAAGGCTATGAGCAGATCCGACACATACAACAAAAACTTTGAGGGGGCCTCGGAAGTAGGGCCAAGCATCGCCGCGAGGGTGTTATCAAAGCCTATGATCCCTAGGATGAGCACGATAAATATGGCTCCTATGAGGTTGAGCGCTACTACAAGGTAGCTGAAGACGCTGGCCAGTGTAGTGCTGCGCAGGAAAGATGAAAAGAAGACGCTGACGCAGCCATAAAACACCGCTGCAAGGAGGAGTATCCATAGGCCAACCATGACCTCTGTGGGCGTTAGCCCACCTAGCGCTATCGACAGCACCTGTATGGGAAGAGCCACAACTATAAGCAATGCTATATATGCCAGGTTGGCCAGCACCTTCCCCAACACGATGTTGGTCGGAGTTACCGGAGTTATCACCATCAGGTCGAATGTCTGGCGCTCCCTCTCGCCGGCAATGGCACCGGCGCTGAAGGCGGGCGCCAAGGGAGCTATCAGCAGGAGCTCTATGCCGGTCAGCGTATAGAACATTATCCGACCTAGAGGAGGTGGAGGACCTCCAACACTACTGGTGGTTATCTTGGTAAAGCCGTATAGAGCAACCACAAAGCATGACAGAAGGGCAAGGAATATCGTTATAACAACAAAAGCCCTGGCTCCCCTCATCCTGCTGCGGAGCTCCTTAGTCACTATAGCTTCCACCTCTACTGCACCTCCCCTTTGGTAACCTGCATAAAGACATCCTCCAGGTCGCCTCGTTCTTCCACAAACTCCCTTATCTGAGCACCCGCCTCGATAAGCCTAGCTATGAGAGGCGAGTAGTTATTAGAAGGTGATGTCAACCCAAAGGATATGGTGGCCGGATCCTCATCGGTCTGTGGAGCAGGCTCCATGATCTGAACATCGTTCACGTCGTCTGTCGAGCTCAACACTTCAAGGGCGCCGGAGGATCCACCGGTCAAAACTAGCCTGATACGCCTCTGCAGCTGCAGCCTGTAGATCATCTCATCGACCCGCCCAGAGGCGAGCAGTCTGCCTTTCTCTATGATACCGATATGGGTGCATACGTCGGCCAGCTCTGTTAGGATATGCGAGGACAGCATGATGGTCTTGCCCATAGAGCGTAGCTCTTTCAGCAGCTCTCGCATCTCAATGCGTGCCCTTGGGTCCAGTCCGGAAGCAGGTTCATCCAACACCAGCAGGTCCGGATCATGAATGAGGGTACGAGCCAGGCAGAGCCGCTGCTTCATCCCCCGAGACAGGGACTCGACATAGTCGTCCTTCTTATCCTGCAGGTTGACCAGCTCCAGCAGCTCATCAGTGAGCATGCCTATGCGGTCCTGAGGTATCTTGTAGCACCGCGCGAAGAAGTCCATGTACTCCCAGACCTTCATGTCTCCATAGACGCCGAAGAAGTCTGGCATGTAGCCTATGTGCATTCTTATCTTCTCGGGCTCATCGCGCACTGAGAGGCCATTGATCCAAGCTTCGCCGGAGGTTGGTTCAAGGAGTGTACAGAGTATACGCATGCAAGTGGTCTTGCCCGCGCCGTTGGGGCCTATGAACCCGTATATGCTGCCCTGCTCGATCTCAAGATCCAGGTTATCAAGCGCTCTCAGCTGCCCATAGATCTTGGTCAATCCTCTTGTCTGCACGATAGCTTCAGCCATTGGTCCGCCCTCCCATGCGACTGAGGAGGTTATCATCGCCTCGACTGGAGGCACCAGGGGTAGACTGGGAAGATTGGTCGGAGGGTATCCTGACCACGATCAACCTATCGGTGTAAACTTTAGCATCTTGGTTCTTGAGACCAACCAGGGCTGGGACATCTTTCTGCCATCCGATCAGTAAGGTGCCAGTGGCAGGAACCAAAGGACGCACGGAGCTATCGGTAGGAGCTGGGCTGGGTGGGGACACAACAGACTCAGTGATCGTAGTTCTCTGAAAGTCGTTAGTAGCATTTGGAGAAGTGTTTTCCCATATAACTGTAGAGGAGTCAACGTTGCTCACGCGCCTGACAGACTGTTTATCTATCTCCCCCACTCTAAACCACCGACCGTTGTGGAACACGAAAGCCTCCTCTATGGGGTACTGGCTGTGATTAGAGATCTCGCCGCTCATGGTCCCGGCATTGAAACGCAGATCTGTCTCGACCATGGGCCTGTCGGCCACACGAGCGCCTGCGGCGGCCCATGACTTGAAACTATACACATCCACGAAGGCATCGCTCACGACGTAGGATTCCTGGTCAAGCGCCACGTTGTACCCACGGGTGGATATGGTATTATCTGGAGCACCCAGACTGCTTGCGCCCGCAACTTGCCACATGGGCAACAGGCTAGGGTCCAAGGCTATGTTGTAACTCTTCCTGACAGGGCTGAAGATGCCGAAGTTGAGCATTACCTGCTCGTACTTTGAACCAGCATCTACCTGCACGACCTCCAGGGACTTTACGGTAGTTGCACGGCCTCGGGTGGCAGACCCACCTGCGTAGGCCACCCCGGAGAAGACGAGGGAGATCACGGGGATCAGCACCCAGGCCAGTTCCCTCCTGTCGGTGCGTTTAAGCAGGAAGTAAAGTACGGGGCCTATCAACACCACGTAGACCCCCAAGAAACCTATCAGGATCCACGTAGATGGCAATCCTAAGCCGGGGATATTCTGCACGAACTGATTGACTTCCCAGGAAGAGAGAAACAGCGCGTCATTAGCCCTGTGCGGGGAGGAAGCTAGCAACTTGGCAAGTACCCTGGGTGTACCTTGCCACGTGCTGAATGGTTCTTCGGCAGGATTCCATGCTAGCCATATAACCTTGCCTTCCCCAAAGGCCTTCTCAGCCACCAGGGGTATGGACGCGGACCCAGCGACCACATGTGCCCCGCTCACAAGATCAGCAGTCTGCACCTGCGCTCTACCTGGGGAGGTGTTGGTGCGCGACAAGCTTGCAAGATCCGCAACATCAGCACTGGTTGATTCTCCTTTCAGCTTGACGGGCATAATATCGCTCAGCGCTCTCAGCTCTCCTACAAGCAGCAAGGTACCGCCGGAGTTGACCCAGGACTTGAGAGCCTCAACCTGCTGTGGGGAGAGGTCGACAGCTGTGCTTCCATCTAGCACAAGGGCATCCAGGCTCCCCAGAGCCAGCGCTCTGTCTGGGAGGTCCCTGGGATCTATCTGCACGGTATTGATATCGCCAAGCTGCTTGTTCTCAAGCCGGAGATAGGAGTCAGCAGAGGGGACGATGACCCCTACCAGATACTGAGAAGAGCCTAGAGAGCTGGCTTGAGCAGAAGCTTCAGCTAAGGTTTGAGTGCCATTGAGCACCCTTGCCCTCAAGGTCACCGATGTCCCCATCATCGAGGGGTAAAACACTACCTCTTTGGAGCTGCCCTGGGGGAGATCCACCTGGGTGGTGTAAACCAGGCTCCCAGCAGATTGGGAGACAACTAGATCCAATCTGCCGATGAAGCTCTGTCCCTGGTTCGAAACCTTTACGCGAACTGGTGCAACACCCCAGAGGCTGGAATAAGAGCCGTCGAAGGCGGGACTCACCTCTACTGATACGTTACTCTGTGCGGAGGCAGAGCCCACGTAATGGAGCGTTAGAGAAAAAATGGAAGCTAGTACAAGGGCAAACCTGATCAATAGATGCTTCAAGCTTCACCTCTTTGGTATCTAGATAAAATAACTCTCAAAGGACGTAAAAGTTTCTTCCAGACCGGTGATCACACGACCTCTAGAAAGCATGAATAAGCTCGGTTTCGGCATCAAGCAGCTCGACGGGCAGGTGATAGCTCTCAACGAACGCTATTACCTTGGCCAGCACCTCATCTGCGTGGCGTGAGTCGCTGGAAGCAAAGGCCACTAGGAGCTCAGCAGACTGCCATTTGTCCTGCGAGCCGGTCTCGGCAACGGATACGCTATATGCATCGGCGAGCCGGCTCTGCAGAGACCTCAGCACCTGGCGCTTATCTTTTAGCGATTGGCTCTCAGGCAGATGAAGCACCAACCTGCAAGCAGCGATCACAGCCGCCATCTTTTGGACTCCTTCTGATATAGACGAGTTCTGTTATTTGTTTGATTATAAAGTCAAATGATAGCATTACCAAAGCTAAGAGGTACAGGAGATATTACAGACGGCGTTCGCTTCTCTGGCTGTGGGTGACCGGGCTACCTGGGACGTGGACACACCAGCACAGGATTTCGCGAGGTCCTGAGGATTTTTGTGGATACGCTCCCGAGCAGCATGCGCTGCACAGCCCCCAATCCACGTGCTCCCACTACCACTAGAGTCGGCTCTCCGTCTCGGTCGGAGTGACGAAGCAGGACTTCTGCGGGATCTCCAGCTTCCACTACAGGCTTGACCTCGACCTGAAACTTGCCCTTCAGGTTCTCGGCTCGCTGGGAGGAACTTTCCTGCAGGGACTGCAACAGCTCCGAGAGTACCTCAGGATGTCTTCTGGGGTGCACAGGCGTAGGATAGGCGGTGATAAGTTCCAGGCCGCAACCCAGTAGCTTTGCGATGGATGCGGCGATCTCAGCAGCTTGCTCAGCTTCTTCCGAGAAATCGTCGCCCACAATTACCTTGCGAGGTGGCCAGATGTCTGCTGCGCCTCTAAGCACGAGCACCGGTACGTGGGCATGGTGGACGACCTCTTCAGAGGTGCTGCCCATCATGAGTCGCTCAAGGCCGGACTTGCCCCTGCTGCCGATGATTATCAGGTCGGCTTCTATCTGCCTGGCAACCGACAGTATCTCTTCCGCGGGACGCCCTGATGTCAGGTGGGGGTGGACGTTTGTGATGCCCCTGGACTGGATCTTCTCGACCTCTCTCTGCAGCAAGCTTCTAGCGGCATTCTCAACCTCTGAGGATTGGTCTTCCACCACCACAGGCACCACGCCAACTGGAGCAAAAGGTGGCGGAGCTTGCCACACATGCACCACATGCAGATCAGCACCGGCCCTGGACGCCAGATCCACGGCGGCATCAAGAGCTAGGGCTGAATCCTGTAGTCCGTCGGTAGCTAAAAGCAGGGTCCTGGGGAACTGAGCCTCAGTCATAAAGAGACACCTCCTGAAAGATCTTTAGGAGATGAGGACACCTATAGCCTGTGCACGAATCTGTTAATCCTCTCCAGAGCCTCTTCTATCTGCTCCATGGATGTAGCGTAGCACATGCGCACGTGTCCCTCACCCGAGGGGCCAAAGACATCCCCTGGCACGGCAACTACCTTCTGCTGTAGCAGGAGTTGTTCCACGAACTCCATGGAGGACAGGCCTGTGGGAGTTATGTCCGGGAACACATAGAAGGCTCCCTTAGGTTCAAAGGTGGGCAGCCCTATCTCGTTGAGAGAGGAGACCATTACCCTCCGTCTACGATCGTACTCAGCCCTCATCTGCTGTACGTAGGGTTCACCAGACTTCAGAGCCTCTATCGCTGCGTACTGGGCGGCGGTGGGAGCACTCATGATGGTGTACTGGTGGATCTTCATCATGGCCTCTATCAGGTCGGCGGGTGCGCATACGTACCCTACCCTCCATCCGGTCATGGCATAGGACTTTGAGAAACCGCCCAGAAGTATGGTTCTCTCCCTCATGCCGGGCAGGGATGGGAAGCAGGTATGTTCGACTCCATAGGTGAGTCTGTCGTAGATCTCGTCGGAGATGACGAGGAGGTCGTGCTCCTCGGCAAAGGCTGCCAGCTTCTCCAGCTCATACCTCGGCATAACTGCACCGGTGGGGTTATTAGGATAGGCAAGCAGCAAAGCCTTCACCTCCGGAGAGAGGAGGGGCTCGAGGAACTCCACGCGCATCTCGAACTCGTAGCGCTGGGAGAGGGGGACCATGACAGGCTCGGCATCCGCCATGACGACAGCAGGCACGTAGGCCACGTAGGAGGGATCGGGCACGAGTATCCTGTCGCCCCGCCCGAGGACGGCTCGGCAGGCGATATCAAGCGCCTCGGACACCCCAACTGTGATGAGTATCTCGGAGTGAGGGTCGTATCTCACTTTGTATCTAGCTGCCAAGTGCTCGGACAGCAGCTCCCGAAGCTCGAGAAGGCCATAGTTAGAGGTATAAGAGGTGTGCCCTTCTCTTATGCTTCTGATTCCAGCCTCGCGTATGGGATCTGGGGTGACGAAGTCTGGCTCCCCTACGCCCAGGGATATGACTCCCTCGACTCCAGATATCAGGTCGAAGAACCTTCTGATGCCAGAAGGGGGGATCCTCCTTGCTCTCTCCGAAAGGAACCTGCTTACACTACGATGATCCACAGTAGCCATTGAAAACTCTCCCAGTTGTAGACACGGTAAATCATAGAGCTGCAATCCCGCAGTGTCAATCGAATCAACCGCCACCGCCTCTGGAAATATGGAAAATATTTACGTACTTTCTAACGAGCTGGGGGTCCACCCCAAGCGCCAGCAGATCAGGCTCGCTGGCGGCTATCAGGGCTCCCATCTCGCGGGGGTCGAGATCATATGAGGCCAGAGCGTCGTAAGGGGAATCCACCAGCAGCTGCAGGAAGTCCCCTTTTGATATGGCCTCAATGATGACTCTTTCCAGCTCAGGCCTAGACATCTTCACCCCTCATGCAGAAAGCTTAGCATATTACCTGCCAGCGGCGCTGCCGGTATTTTCATGCATCCGCATAGTTGACTCTTGTCCAAACCAGGAATATAATCCATCCAAACCAGAGGGTGGTATCGGCAATGTCAAAGCAATGGAAAGTCTCTTACACGGAGGCGAGAAAACACATCCGGTAGCTAGTGAAGGCTGCCGGATGTGTGCTTTTAGCGGTAGTTAAAGTAGGAGGTGGCCAATGAACTCAGGACTTATAGGCAAGATAGAGAAGGCACACAGGTACGCGCAGGAACCGGAGAGGGTACGCATCCACCATCTTGAAGCTACATTTAATGGGGATAACAACTCCTATGAGGTAAGTTTCAGGGACAACAAGTGGAGCTGTGGATGCCATACATTCTCGACCTTCGGTGACTGCCAGCACGTGATGGCGATCCAGAAGATCCTCAAGCCGATGCTGCCCGAGGACGCGACAAGCGAGCAGCAGTCCCAACAGCCTACTGCCTAGACCGAAGAATCGATGGAAGAAGAGAACTCTGGGGTATTCACTGTAGTAGGAATTCTCGTAGTGCTGGTGCTGGGCGTTGCAGTGTTCTGGATCCTCTACACCTCCCTTGCAACGCCCATGAGCACTAGCTAAGAGCTTGCTTTTTTTGACTTCCTAGCATGTAAGAGGTTGACACTTTCATATTATAATGCTATTCTGATACCCGGATTAGCACTCTCGAGTCGAGAGTGCTAATCACAGAGGGTGGATAAGGATGAGAGACCTGAAACTTTCAGAGCGAGCTAGGCTGGTGCTCAAGCTGGTGATAGAGGAGTACATAGCCACGGCCAGGCCGGTAGCTTCCGCTACCTTGCGGGAGAAGTACGGGCTGGGCGTGAGTTCTGCTACCCTGCGCAACGAGATGGCAGAGCTTGAGAAGATGGGCTATCTGACCCATCTGCACACCAGCGGGGGGCGTGTGCCCTCCGAAGAGGGGTACAGGCTATACGTGGAGAACCTGATGGATAACCTGGGACTCAGCCCGGCGGACCTGAGACGCGTGGAGCACCAGTTCCACCAGATAGAGAGGGTGCGAGACTTTGAGAGGTGGGCGGAGCTGGCGGCTTCGGTGCTGGCCCAGCTGGCAAACAACGCTGCGCTGGTAACGACTCCGCAGTCGGAGAACCTGAGGCTACGGAGGATACACCTCATCCAGCTACACGATAGGACGACCTTGGTGATAGCTGTGATGGATGACGGGACGGTGAGGCAGTCGGTGTATGAGATGCCCTATGAGGCGTCTCAGGAGGAGCTGGACAGCATCGCTGCGGCTCTGAACGCTGAGTTCTCTGGCGAGGTGCCCTCGAGGCTTGCTCGTAAGGTCAGGTCTCTACCCATGCCAGTCAGCGATATCGCGAGCGCGGTGATAGATGTGGTATCGCAGGCTTCAGGGATCGGCGAGGTCCACCAAGTGGGGCTAACCCAGATGCTGGCTCAGCCGGAGTTCCAAAACAGCGAGCGAGCTCGCCCGGTGATAGAAATGATCGAGGGTGGCAGCTTGTTAAGAATATTATCGGAGAGGATCGCTATGTGGCCTGGCGTCCACGTGATCATAGGGTCAGAGATCCCGATCCCTGAGATGCAGAATTGTGCGATAGTTACCGCCACCTACAGAGCTGCTGGTGGCAGCCAGGGGTTGCTGACGGTGGTGGGCCCGATGAGGATGCGCTACAAGCGCACGATATCTTCGGTCTACTACCTGTCGAACCTGCTGAGCGAGCTGCTCTCTGACAAATACCTTGAGAGCTAGACAACCGAGGAGGTGCTGATGACCCAGGAAGCAAGAAACGAGCAGGAGATGGAGAACACTCAGCCTGCCGAGCCGGAGCTCGAGAAGGCTCAGGCGGACAACGAGCCTATGGAGATGACTGAGCCCGTGGTCGAGGAGCTCGAGACCGCCGAGGCTTCAGCCCAGGCTGATCTCGAGCAGCAGCTCCAGCAGGAGCGGGAGAAGGCTCAGGGGCTGCTGGATGAGCTCAAGCGGGAGAGAGCGTCCTTCATCAACTACAGGAGAAGGATAGAGCAGGAGAAGGAGTCGTGGTCCAGGGAGGCCACGGCGTCGCTGATCTACAACCTACTGTCGGTGCTGGACGATTTCGAGAGGGCCAAGAAGGCTATCCCGGAAGAGTTCAAGGGCAGCCCCTGGGTAGAGGGATTGCTGCTGGTCGAGCGCAAGCTGTTCTCCACGCTCGAGCTAGCAGGGCTCAAGCCGATAGAGGCGGTGGGGAAGCCTTTTGACCCCAACATACATGAGGCTGTATCTACCGAGCCTGTGGAAGGTGTTGAACACGGAACTGTAGTAGAAGAATATCGCAAGGGCTACATGCTTGGAGACAGGGTGCTGCGGCCAAGCATGGTCAAAGTAGCACAGTAGCCGAAAGGAGAGTGATGATATGGGAAGAACTATTGGTATAGACCTTGGTACTACCAACTCTGTGATGGCTGTAATGGAAGGTGGTGAGCCCACGATCATTCCCAACGCTGAGGGCTCGAGGTTGACGCCTTCCGTTGTAGCTATCAACCCGAAGACTGGTGAGAGGTTGGTGGGGCAGATAGCTAAGAGGCAGGCCGTCACCAACCCTGAGAACACTATATTCTCCATCAAGAGGTTCATGGGCCGAAGGTTTGATGACCCCGAGGTCCAGAAGGCGATGAAGATCGTCCCCTACAAGATTCGCCAGGCAGCCAACGGCGGAGTCGAGGTCAAGATGGGGGACAGGTGGTACACCCCTCAGGAGATCTCGGCGATGATCCTGCAGAAGCTGAAGGCGGACGCAGAGGCCTATCTTGGTGAGACGGTGGACTCCGCTGTGATCACGGTGCCTGCTTACTTCAACGACAGCCAGAGGCAGGCGACCAAGGATGCGGGAACTATTGCGGGGCTCAACGTCAAGAGGATCATCAACGAGCCCACAGCTGCATCCATGGCCTATGGCCTGGACAAGAAGAGCGAGGAGGAGATCGCGGTCTACGACCTTGGTGGTGGTACGTACGACATCTCCATACTGGCCATAGGCGAGGG
The DNA here is from genome assembly GCF_059335935.1 of Thermobaculum sp. T2p. NCBI lineage: Bacteria > Bacillati > Chloroflexota > Chloroflexia > Thermobaculales (SeqCode) > Thermobaculaceae (SeqCode) > Thermobaculum (SeqCode) > Thermobaculum sp. T2p. The sequence continues at coordinate 945 of NZ_JANZYQ010000011.1, read as the reverse complement.
TGTGTTCGAGGTCAAGGCCACAAACGGTGATACCTACCTGGGTGGCGATGACTTCGACAACAGGATCATCGACTGGCTGATAGAGGAGTTCAAGAGAGACCAGGGCATTGACCTGAGGCAGGACCGCATGGCCCTGCAGAGGCTGAAGGAGGCTGCTGAGAGGGCCAAGATCGAGCTATCCACAACCCAGCAGACGGAGATCAACCTGCCGTTCATCACGGCGGACGCTTCTGGCCCCAAGCACCTGATCATCACGCTGACCAGGTCCAAGCTCGAGCAGCTGGTCGGCGACCTGGTGGAGCGTACGATCCCGCCGATGGAGCAGGCACTGAAGGACGCTGGCTACTCCAAGTCGGACATAGATGAGGTGCTGCTTGTCGGTGGCCAGACCAGGATGCCTCTGGTCCAGGAGACGGTCCGCAAGTTCTTCGGCAAGGAGCCTCACAAGGGCATCAACCCTGATGAGGTGGTGGCTATAGGTGCGGCGATCCAGGCGGGTGTGCTGTCTGGCGAGGTGAAGGACGTCCTGCTGCTGGACGTTACGCCTCTGACCCTGTCCATCGAGACGCTGGGTGGGGTGGCCACACCGCTGATCCCGCGTAACACGACCATCCCAACCCGCAGGAGCCAGGTGTTCACGACCGCGGCGGACAACCAGACACAGGTCGAGATCCACGTCGTGCAGGGCGAGAGGCCCATGGCTTCCGAGAACAAGACCCTGGCAAGGTTTATACTCGACGGCATACCGCCCGCGCCCAGGGGAGTGCCGCAGATAGAGGTGACCTTCGATATAGACGCCAACGGCATACTCAACGTCTCGGCCAAGGATCTGGCGACTGGCCGTGAGCAGAAGGTGACGATCACAGCCTCCAGCGGTCTGTCGAAGGAGGAGGTGGAGCGGCTGGTGCGCGAGGCCGAGCAGCACCGCGCCGAGGACCAGAGGCG